>NZ_CP064942.1:3960000-4199362 GCF_015679265.1 Pontivivens ytuae | reverse complement strand
CGCGCAATCGCTTCTCCGACGCCGATCGGGAATGGCTGGAGGCGCAGGGCGCCAAGGTCTTGTTCCGCGCCTCGCTCGAGGATGATCTTGCGGCGATGGAGGGCGTTAAGCCGGACCTTGCCATCGGCACGACCCCGGTGGTGCAGAAGGCGAAGGAGCTGGGCGTCCCGGCGCTCTACTTCACCAACCTCATCTCGGCGCGACCGCTGATGGGCGTCGCCGGGGCCGGGAGCCTAGCGCAGGTGGTCAATGCCGCCATCGGCAACCGCGACCGCATGGCTTCGATGAAGGCGTTCTTCGAGGGCGTCGGGGCGGGCGATACGGCCGGTATCTGGGAAGGCGAGCCGAACCTGCGGCCCGACTTCCGCGCGGCGCATCAGAAGAAGCTCGACAAGCAGGCGCGCGCGGCGAAGGCCGCGGAGATGATTTGATGGGTGTGTTTTGGCATACCCCCTCCCTAACCCTCCCCCTGACAGGGGGAGGGGACATGGTGCGCCCGTCGATCCCATCGCTCCCTCCCCCCGTGGGGGGAGGGCCGGGGAGGGGGGCCGCGCCATGCTGATCCAGGACCATGACCGGGCCGGCGGCTATTGGGGCGCCGTCTATGCCTTCTGTGCCACCAAGGGCCTGCAGGTGGTGATCGACGGCCCTGTGGGCTGCGAGAACCTGCCCGTCACCTCCGTCCTCCACTACACTGACGCGCTGCCGCCCCATGAGCTGCCCATCGTCGTCACCGGCCTCGGTGAGGAGGAGCTGGGCCGCGACGGCACCGAGGGCGCGATGAAGCGGGCGTGGAAGACACTGGATCCGGCGCTTCCAACCGTCGTCGTCACCGGCTCCATCGCGGAAATGATCGGCGGGGGCGTCACGCCGCAGGGCACCAACATCCAGCGCTTCCTGCCGCGCACCATCGACGAGGATCAGTGGGAGGCCGCGGACCGGGCGATGACCTGGCTCTTCACTGAGTTCGGCATGACCAAGGGCCGGATGCCGAAGGAGAAGAAGCGGGAGGAGGGTGCCAAGCCCCGCATCAACATCCTCGGCCCGATGTACGGCACCTTCAACATGCCGTCCGACCTCGCCGAGATCCGGCGGCTGGTCGAGGGGATCGGCTGCGAGGTCAACATGGTGATGCCGCTTGGCGCCCATGTCGCCGAGATGCGGGATCTCGTGAATGCCGACGTCAACATCGTCATGAATCGCGAGTTCGGCCGTGGCCTCTGCGAGGTGCTGGGCAAGCCCTACCTGCAGGCGCCCATCGGCATCGAATCCACCACCCTCTTCCTGCGCAAGCTGGGCGAGCTGACGGGCCTCGACCCCGAGCCCTTCATCGCGCGGGAGAAGCATTCGACGCTCAAGCCGCTCTGGGATCTCTGGCGCTCGGTCACGCAGGATTTCTTCGCAACCGCGAGCTTCGGGATCGTCGCGAACGAGACCTATACGCGCGGCATCCGCCATTTCCTCGAAGACGAGATGGGGCTGCCCTGCGCGCTCGCCACGCCCCGCGTCGCCGGCAAGAAGACCGACAACGATGCCGTAAGGGCGGAGATTCACGGCAAGCGGCCGCTGGTCGTGCTCGGTTCGATCAACGAGAAGATGTATCTCGCCGAGATGAGCGGGGGCCACGGGCCGAAGCCCGCCTTCATCCCCGCGAGCTTCCCCGGTGCCGCGATCCGGCGCGCGACCGGCACGCCGATGATGGGCTATGCCGGGGCGACCTACCTCGTGCAGGAGGTGTGCAACGCGCTCTTCGATGCGCTGTTCCACGTCCTGCCGCTCGCCTCCGAGATGGACGATGCCGCGGCGACGCCCACGCGGCTGACCCGCGACCTGCCCTGGGACGCGGATGCGCAGGCGCTCCTCGACCGGATCGTCGCGGAGCATCCTGTCCTCACCCGCATTTCCGCCGCCAAGACCCTGCGCGACGCCGCCGAGAAGGCAGCGCTTGACGCCGGAGAGACCCGCGTGGACCGCGCCACCGTCGCGGCCCTCAACCCGAATTCTGGAAGGGAGTAAGACATGAGTGACATCTCCATGCACGAGGCCCAGCCGCACCGGCATCGCCGGATGCCGCGCGCGGAATACTGGGTCTACTTCTCCCTGATCTTCGCGATCTCCCTGCCGCTGGCCCTTGCGATGTGGCTCGCGGGTCTCGTGGGGCCGTCGCGCCGGATCGGGGAGCGGGGCGTCATCCACCACGCCTGGAGCCAGGCGCGGATCATCACGCCGCAGATCTTCTCCGCATGATGCGCGGAGCCGCCATTCGCTGCGCCCCAGGGCAGGCGGATATCCGTCCCGGCAATCGGGCGGGCCCCTTGGTCGCGGGGTATCGCGGCCTCAGTCGAACTCTTCGGAGGAACAATAATGGCTGACAATACGGACCTGTCCTTCACGGGTCTTACCGACGAGCAGGCGCAGGAACTGCACTCCGTCTACATGAGCGGGCTTTGGCTGTTCTCGGCCGTTGCCGGTGTCGCTCATCTGGCGGTGCTGATCTGGCGTCCGTGGTTCTGAGGGAGGATCGGATATGAGCAAGTTCTACAAGATCTGGCTGATCTTCGATCCGCGCCGCGTGTTCGTGGCGCAGGGGGTCTTCCTCTTCCTGCTGGCAGCGATGATCCATCTCGTCCTGCTCAGCACGGACCACTACAACTGGTTCGAGCTCGCCGCGCAGAACGCCGCGGCCGAGTGAGGCGCCCGCCTTCGGGCGGCCGGTCTCCCGACCAGTTGAAAGAGCACGCCGCGGGCGGGGTGGATCCGCTCCCTTCGCCCGCGGCAATCCGAGTGCATGACGGCACCGAGGTGCCGCCTTGGCTGTTTTCGAGGGCCGTCAACGTGGAAGGAAACGCAACATGGCCTTGCTGAGCTTCGAAAGAAAGTACCGGGTCCGAGGCGGAACGCTGATCGGGGGAGATCTCTTCGATTTCTGGGTCGGGCCGTTCTACGTTGGCTTCTTCGGTGTCACGACGATCTTCTTTTCCGCCCTGGGCACCATCCTGATCTTCTGGGGCGCGGCGCTTCAGGGCACCTTCAACCCCTGGACGATCAACATCGCGCCGCCGGACCTGAGCTATGGTCTGGGCCTGGCACCGCTCGCCGATGGCGGGCTCTGGCAGATCATCACGATCTGCGCGCACGGGGCCTTCATCAGTTGGGCGCTGAGGGAGGTCGAGATCTGCCGCAAGCTCGGCATCGGCTACCACGTGCCGATCGCCTTCGGCGTCGCGATCTTCGCCTATTCGACGCTGGTCGTCTTCCGCCCGCTGCTGCTGGGCGCCTGGGGGCACGGGTTCCCCTACGGGATCTTCAGCCACCTCGACTGGGTCTCGAACGTCGGCTACGCGTACCTGCACTTCCACTACAACCCGGCGCATATGCTGGCGGTGACGTTCTTCTTCACCACGACGCTGGCGCTGGCGCTGCACGGGGCGCTGATCCTGTCGGCCGCCAACCCCGAGAAGGGGGAGGAGGCCAAGAGCCCGGATCACGAGGACAGCTTCTTCCGCGACTTCATCGGCTACTCGGTCGGCACGCTGGGCATCCACCGCCTGGGCCTGTTGCTGGCGCTCAATGCCGGGTTCTGGTCGGCGGTCTGCATCATCATCTCCGGTCCGCTTTGGACCAAGGGCTGGCCCGAGTGGTGGAACTGGTGGCTCGAACTGCCGATCTGGCCTGGACAGGGAGGGCTGTAAGTCATGGCCGAGTACCAAAACATCTTCACGCAGGTCCAGGTCCAGGGTCCGCCCGAATGGGGGATGGACAATGGCGAGGGCCTGGCGGACGAGCGGGGCGGCACGCCCTTCTTCTCCACCCTCGCGGGCTGGCTCGGCAATGCGCAGATCGGGCCTATTCACCTCGGCTGGTGGGGCGTGATCTCCATCATCACCGGCACGTTGTGGCTCAACATCGTGGGCTTCAACATGCTGGCCCAGGTGGACTGGTCGATCGCGGAGTTCCTGCGGCAGGGCTTCTGGCTCGCGCTGGAGCCGCCGAGCCCCGAATACGGGATCACCGTCATGCCGCCGCTGCGCGATGGCGGCTGGTACATCATCGCGAGCTTCTTCCTCTTGATCTCCGTCATGGCGTGGTGGGTGCGCTCCTACTCGCTGGCGGCCAAGCAGAAGATGGGCAAGCACGTGGCCTGGGCCTTCGCCTCCGCCATCTGGCTCTTCCTGGTTCTGGGCCTCTTCCGCCCGGTGCTGATGGGCAACTGGGGCGAGGCGGTGCCTTACGGCATCTTCCCGCATCTCGACTGGACCACGGCGTTCTCGATCCGCTACGGCAATCTCTACTACAACCCGTTCCACTGCCTCTCGATCGTGTTCCTCTACGGCTCGGTCCTGCTCTTCGCGATGCACGGGGCGACGATCCTCGCGGTCACGCGGCTCGGCGGCGACCGGGAGCTCGAGCAGATCTACGATCGCGGCACGGCGTCGGAGCGGGCCGGTCTCTTCTGGCGCTGGACCATGGGCTTCAACGCGACGATGGAGGGGATCCACCGCTGGGCGTGGTGGTTCGCGGTGCTGACGCCGATAACCGGCGGGATCGGCATCCTGCTCACCGGCACGGTCGTGGACAACTGGTACATCTGGGCCATCGAGCACAACTTCGCCCCGGCCTATGACCAGCCCTATGGCTACGGGGCCTACGAGCAGCCCGAGCTCTTCGCGCCGCTGACGGAGGGAGTGGACTGATGTTCAAGCTCAACTGGTACGAAAAGTGGGCCAAGGACAATCCCAAGGATGTCTGGGGCCCGGCCTTCCTCATCGGATCGGTGGGCGGCGCCGTGGTCGTCGCGGCCCTGCTCGTCGCCTGGGGTCAGCCCCTGCCGACCGAGAGCCTGCAGACGGGTCCGCGCGGTACCGGCCTCTCCGTCGTGAAGTTCGAGAGCGAGGCGCTCCCGATCGAGGAGTGGCAGGAGGCCTACTACACCGAGCCGCCCTACGAGGTCGGGGAGGACGAGCCGCTGGCCGGCGAGATCTACGAGAACGTGCAGGTGCTCGGCGATCTCTCCGACGGCAACTTCAACCGCCTGATGGCCGCGATCACCGAGTGGGTGAGCCCCGAGCAGGGCTGCGCCTATTGCCACGGGGAGGACGGCAACTTCGCCTCCGACGACATGTACACCAAGGTCGTCTCCCGCCGCATGATCCAGATGACGATGCACATCAACGAGAACTGGGGCATCCATGTGGGCGAAGCCGCCGATGGCGGGCCGGGCGTGAACTGCTACACCTGCCACCGCGGCCAGAACGTGCCGAATGGCATCTGGTTCGACATCATGCCGGTCAACGACGCGGTCGCGGGCTGGGCGGCGGCGCAGAACCGCGCGACGTCGCAGAGCCAGTTCACCTCGCTGCCGTCGGACGCGCTGCAGAGCTACCTCGCCGATTACGAGGTGATCGCGGTGCATGACCTGGAGTCGCGGGTGCCCAACGAGGGCACGGCCTCGATCCAGGACACCGAGCGGACCTACAGCCTGATGAACTACTTCTCGAACTCGCTGGCGGTGAACTGCACCTACTGCCACAACTCCCGCGCGTTCTACGACTACGATCAGGTGACGCCGCAGCATGCGACGGCTCAGCTCGGGATCGCGATGGTTCAGGAGCTCAACATCGACTACCTGATCCCGCTGGAGGACGAGTATCCCCCGGAGCGGCTGGGTCCGGTCAATGCCGACGCGCCGAAGGCCGCGTGCATGACCTGCCACCAGGGCGCACCGAAGCCGCTGGGCGGGATCAACATGATCTCCGACTGGCCGGAACTCGCGACCAGCGGACCGCCGGTCTACGAATAGGCACCACCGTCACGGACAGTGATGGCCGGGCGCCTCCGAAAGGAGGCGCCCGGTTCGCTTTGGGAGAGCCGCTGCTCATGATCCGTTTCGCCCGGCGGCACCGCCGGGCGGCGCCCGACACTCCCCCCGGGAGGGCGCATTGCGACGGACCAAGCTGATCGACCGTCTGAAATCTGGTGAGGTTGCTCGAAACAGGCGATGTACCGAAGGCGCCCACCCAGGCTCGGGCGCCGCCCTCGGCACTCAGATCGCCGCGCTGTGTCCCGCGGGATCCATCGCGTAGGCGTCGAAGCTGCGCGCGATGATCCGGGCGAGCGGGCGGCCGACCCGCGTGATCCGCAGCACCGGCCCATCACGCTCCAGCACGTCGGCGAAGGTGGCGAGTGCGGAGGCCGCCATCGGCTCCAGCAGCCCCGGATCCGCATCGTGACGCCGGGCCACCGCCTCTAGGTCGACGGCGAACTCGCACATCAGGGCCTCGATCACGTCGGAGCGCAGCAGGTCTTCGCCCGCGAAGGCATGGCCCCGCGCCGTCGCGAGCCGCCCGCCGCGCACCGCGGCCTGGTAGGGCGCCGTCGCGGCGGCGTTCTGCGCATAGCCCTGCGGAAAGCGGGAGATCGCGGAGGCGCCGATCCCGATCAGCACCTCGGACGGATCGTCGGTATAGCCTTGGAAGTTCCGCCGCAGCTCGCCCGTCGCCGCCGCCCGCGCCAGCCCGTCGGTGGGCCGCGCGAAGTGATCGATCCCGATCTCGCGATACCCATCCCAGGCCAGCAACTCGCGCGCCGTCTCGAAGAGGTCCAGCCGCGCCTCGGGGCCGGGCAGGGACTCCGTCCGGATCATCGCCTGCCGCCGCGCCATCCACGGCACATGCGCATAGCCGAAGAGCGCCACCCGGTCCGGGGTCAGCGACAGGAGCTGCTGCATGCTCTCCGCGATCTGCTGCGGGGTCTGGTCGGGCAGGCCGTAGAGCATGTCGGCATTGAGGCTCAGCACGCCACGGTCCCGCAGCCCCTCGACCGCGGCGCGGGTCTCGGCATAGCTCTGCGACCGGCCGATCAGGGCCTGGATCGCCGGGTCGAAATCCTGGATGCCGACGCTCGCGCGGGTAAGGCCGACGGCGGCGAGCGCATCCATCCGCTCCTCGTCGAGCTCGGTCGGGTCGATCTCGACCGAGAACTCGGCTCCGGGTGCGAGCGGCAACCGCTCGAAGATGGCGCCCGCAAGCTCCGCGATCAGCTCGCGGCTCAGCAGCGTCGGCGTCCCGCCGCCCCAGTGCAGCCGGGCGAGCCGGGTGCCCGGTGGCAGTTCCTCGGCGATCAGGCCGATTTCCTGCTTGATGGTCGCAAGATAGGGCAGTAGCGGAGCCAGCGTCGATGTGCCCTGCGTCCGGCAGGCACAGAACCAGCACAACCGGCGGCAGAACGGGACATGGACGTAAAGCGAGATATCGGTGCCCGCGGGCATGGCACGCAGCCACTCCGCAGTCTGGGCGGATCCCACGGCATCGGTGAAGCGGGCCGCAGTCGGATAGCTCGTGTAGCGCGGCACGCGCGCGTCGAAGAGCCCGAGATCGCGGAGTTGCTGGACGTTTTTCATACGCTTAAGCTACGAACTGTTGGAAGTGGGTGTCCTTGATGCAGGTCAAGGCCGCGCGTGGGTTCGGGATGACGAAACTGACAGTAGAACCAAGGGATTGCGCGGCCTGCCCGATCAGGCACAACGCCGTGTGCGCGCGTTGCGAGGCCGACGAGTTGGAGATCCTCGAGGGAATCAAGACCTACCGGAACTACGAGGCCGGAGAGCCGATCGTGTTCTCGGGCGACGACATGGAATTCGTGGCCTCCGTCGTGACCGGTGTCGCCTCGCTCAGCCAGGGGCTGGAAGACGGGCGCACCCAGATGGTGGGGCTGCTTCTGCCCGCCGATTTCCTGGGCCGGCCTGGTCGCCGCACTGCTGCCTACGATGTCGTCGCGGTCTCTCCTCTGACGCTCTGCTGTTTTCGCCGGGGGCCGTTCGAGGAGTTGCTGAACTCCACGCCTCACATCGGCCAACGCCTCCTGGAAATGACGCTCGACGAGCTCGACGCCGCGCGCGAGTGGATGCTGATCCTCGGTCGCAAGACCGCGCGGGAGAAGATCGCGAGCCTCCTCTCCATCCTCGCTCGACGCGAGGCGTCGCTGCGTCAGGCGACGCTCACCCGGGAGGCGTCCTTCACCCTGCCGCTGACGCGTGAAGCGATGGCCGACTACCTTGGCCTGACGCTGGAAACGGTGAGCCGCCAGATCTCCGCGCTAAAGCGCGACGGTGTCATCAGACTGCAGGGCACGCGCGGGATCGAGGTCCCGGACTTCGAGCGTCTGCTCGCCGAGACCGGTGACGACGCCGATGGCGGCCCCCTGATCTGACGTCCCTTCGTCCCTGACTGCGACGAAAGTGTCGCCTTGATCCAGGTCAAGGCGACTTCGGCGGATAGTCGCCACACCCCGAGATGCACAACCCGATTTGCATCAGGGAAGAACTCCATGTCGAACACCGTGTGGGACACACTCAAGCTCGTGGCGCTGGCGGTCGTGACGCTCTTTGCCGCGATGGCCGCCAATTTCGCCCGTGACGATGCCTACATGGTGCACGCGCTCATCATCACCGTGATCGCGGGCGCGATGTTCATCTGGACGCTCTCACGCACCAACGAGCCGCCGAGCCTCGCGGCCGTTGAGGCGCGCGAGAGCGAGTACATGGACGACGTGATCCGAGCGGGCGCGATCGCGACCGCCTTCTGGGGCGTCGTGGGCTTCCTCGTCGGCGTCTTCATCGCCTTCCAGCTCGCCTTTCCGGCGCTGAATTTCGAGTGGGCGCAAGGTTATGCCAACTTCGGACGGCTGCGGCCGCTGCACACCTCGGCGGTGATCTTCGCTTTCGGGGGCAACGCGCTGATTATGTCGTCCTTCTATATCGTGCAGCGGACCTGCGCGGTGCGGCTGTGGGGCGGCAACCTCGCGTGGTTCGTGTTCTGGGGCTACCAGCTCTTCATCGTGCTGGCCGCGACCGGCTATCTGCTGGGCGCCACCCAGTCGAAGGAATATGCGGAGCCCGAGTGGTACGTGGACATCTGGCTGACCATCGTCTGGGTCGCCTTCCTCGCCGTCTACATGGGCACGATCCTGCGGCGGAAGGAGCCGCACATCTACGTCGCGAACTGGTTCCTGCTCAGCTTCATCGTGACCGTCGCGATGCTGCACGTGGTCAACAACCTTAGCCTTCCGGTCTCGATCTGGGGTTCGCGCTCGGTCCAGCTCTTCGCGGGCGTGCAGGACGCGATGACCCAGTGGTGGTACGGGCACAACGCCGTGGGCTTCTTCCTGACGGCGGGCTTCCTCGGCATGATGTACTACTTCGTGCCGAAGCAGGCCGAGCGGCCGATCTTCAGCTACAAGCTGTCGATCATCCACTTCTGGGCGTTGATTTTCCTCTACATCTGGGCCGGGCCGCACCACCTGCACTACACCGCGCTGCCCGACTGGGCCTCGACGCTGGGCATGGTGTTCTCGGTCATCCTGTGGATGCCGTCCTGGGGCGGGATGATCAACGGACTCATGACGCTGGACGGCGCGTGGGACAAGATCCGCACCGATCCGATCATCCGCATGATGGTGGTCAGCCTCGCCTTCTACGGCATGGCGACCTTCGAGGGGCCGATGATGTCGATCCGCGCGGTCAATTCGCTGAGCCACTACACCGACTGGACCATCGGGCACGTGCATTCGGGCGCGCTCGGCTGGAACGGGATGATCACCTTCGCGGCCCTCTACTTCCTGGTGCCGCGGCTGTGGCAGCGGCAGGGCCTCTACTCGCTGGCGCTCGTCAACTGGCACTTCTGGCTCGCGACGATCGGCATCGTCCTCTACGCCGCCGCGATGTGGGTGACGGGCATCATGGAGGGTCTGATGTGGCGCGAGGTCGATGCGCAGGGCTTCCTCGTCAACTCCTTCGCCGACACGGTGAGCGCGAAGTTCCCGATGTACCTGGTGCGTGCCTTCGGCGGGGTGCTCTACCTCGCGGGTGCCCTGATCATGTGCTACAACCTCTGGATGACCGTGCGGAGTGCTCCGGCCAAGGCCGACACGCCCGTCATGGCTCCGGCTGAATAAGGAGAGCCGGACATGGGCATTCTCGACAAACACAGCATCCTGGAGAAGAACGCGACGCTGCTGCTCGCGGGAAGCTTTCTGGTCGTCACCATCGGCGGCATCGTGGAGATCGCGCCGCTCTTCTACCTGGAGAACACCATCGAGGAGGTGGAGGGCGTGCGTCCCTATTCCCCGCTGGAGCTGACGGGGCGGGAGATCTACGTGCGGGAGGGCTGCTATGTCTGCCACTCCCAGATGATCCGCCCGATGCGCGACGAGGTGGAACGCTACGGCCACTACAGCCTCGCTGCGGAATCGATGTACGACCACCCGTTCCAGTGGGGGTCGAAGCGGACGGGGCCGGACCTCGCACGGGTCGGCGGGCGCTATTCGGACGAGTGGCACGTGGACCACTTCATCGACCCGCAATCGGTGGTGCCGGAATCGGTCATGCCGAAATACGGCTTCCTCGCCGAGACGCGGATCGAGGCGGATTACGTGCAGGACCTCCTGCTCGCCCACCGTGCGGTCGGCGTGCCCTACAGCGACGAGATGATCGACGCCGCCGTCGCAGACTTCCTGGTGCAGGCGACGGTCGACGGGGACTCCGACGGGCTCCTCGAACGCTATCCCGGCGCGCAGGTCCGCAACTTCGACGGACAGTCGGCGCTGACCGAGATGGACGCGCTGATCGCCTACATGCAGATGCTCGGCACGCTGGTCGACTTCTCCACCTTCGTTCCCGACGAAAGCCGCTGAGGAGGCCACGATGGATACCTATTCCCTCCTGCGCCAGTTCGCCGACAGCTGGGCAATGCTGTTCCTGCTGCTCTTCTTCCTCGGCGTGATCGTCTGGGCGTTCCGGCCCGGCAGCCGGGCGGGGCACGACGAGTGCGCGCGCATCCCGTTCCGCCACGAAGACAAGCCCGCCTGCACAGGCAAGTGCCCTGACTGCAAGGCCAACGCGCTGCTGAAGGAGTTGCAGCCATGAGCGACAAGCCAGAAGAAACGAAGGACGATGTCGGGACAACCGGCCACAGCTGGGACGGGATCGAGGAGTACAACAACCCGCTGCCGCGCTGGTGGCTGTGGACCTTCTACGCCACGATCGTCTGGGGCGTGATCTACACCATCGCCTTTCCCGCCTGGCCGCTGATCAGCTCGGCGACGCCCGGTCTGCTGGGCTTTTCCACCCGCGCCGACGTGGCGGCCGACATCGCCGCGGCAGCCGAGGCCAATTCGGAGCTGGAGACGACGCTCGCTGCCGCCGACCTAACGACCGTCGAGCCAGGCGATCCGCTGCATTCCTTCGCGACCAACAAGGGGGCGGCGATCTTCCGCACGTACTGTTCGCAGTGCCACGGATCGGGTGCCGCCGGCGTGCAGGCGGCGGGCTATCCCAACCTGCTCGACGACGCCTGGCTCTGGGGCGGTACGGTCGACGACATCGCCTGGACCGTCCGCCACGGCATCCGCAACGACGACCCGGACACGCGGTGGTCGGAGATGCCGGCCTACGGCATGATCTTCTCGGAAGACGAGATCGACGCGGTGGTGCAATACGTCCTCTCCATCTCCAACCAGCAGCACAGCGCGCCGCTGGCCGCGGAGGGCGAGCCGCTCTTCCTCGACAACTGCGCGGCCTGCCACGGCGATGCGGGGGAGGGCGATATCTACGTGGGCGCCCCGAACCTGACGGATGCCATCTGGCTCTATGGCGGTGACGTCGAGACGCTGACCGAGACGGTGACCAACTCGCGCTTCGGCGTGATGCCGCCCTGGGAGCCGCGGCTCAGCGATGCGGAGATCAACGCCGTCTCGCTCTACGTGCACGGCCTCGGCGGCGGGGAGTGACACCCTGCCGCAGGCGATCCACCGCCGATCGAGGGCGCGTTCCGGTTCCGTTTGACGCAGGTCAAGGACCCGGACGCGCCTGACGGGCACCAAGGCGGTAAGCAAGACAGGATGCCCCATGTCCTCCACCAATGATGCCCCGGTCCTTTATGCCCCGCGTGAGCCGATCTTTCCGCGCCGCGTCTCGGGCCGGTTCCGCACGCTCAAGTGGTGGATCATGGGGATCACGCTGGGCATCTACTACCTGACGCCTTGGCTGCGCTGGGACCGCGGGCCGGAGATGCCGGACCAGGCGGTGCTGGTCGATCTCGCCGACCGCCGCTTCTTCTTCTTCTGGATCGAGATCTGGCCGCACGAGTTCTATTTCGTCGCGGGGCTGCTCATCATGTCGGGGCTGGGGCTGTTCCTGTTCACCGCAGCCCTCGGCCGGGTCTGGTGCGGCTACACCTGTCCGCAGACC
This sequence comes from Pontivivens ytuae, assembly GCF_015679265.1. Taxonomy (NCBI): domain Bacteria; kingdom Pseudomonadati; phylum Pseudomonadota; class Alphaproteobacteria; order Rhodobacterales; family Paracoccaceae; genus Pontivivens; species Pontivivens ytuae. The sequence goes on along the minus strand of NZ_CP064942.1, from coordinate 4,187,118 downwards.
GTCTGGACCGACCTCTACATCCTCGTCGAACGCTGGATCGAGGGGGATCGCAATGCGCGGGTGAAGCTCTGGAACGCGCCGTGGAGCGTCCGGAAGGCCCGGCTGCGGATCACCAAGTGGATCGTCTGGCTGCTGATCGGCCTTCTGACGGGCGGCGCCTGGGTCTTCTACTTCACCGATGCGCCTACGCTCGCCGCCGACCTCTGGCGGTTCGAGGCGCATCCGGTCGCCTACACCACGATCGGGATCCTGACGGCCACCACCTTCATCTTCGGCGGCTTCATGCGAGAGCAGGTCTGCATCTACATGTGCCCCTGGCCACGCATCCAGGGTGCGATGATGGACGAGGACACGATCACCGTCGCCTATCGCGAGTGGCGGGGCGAGCCGCGGGGCAAGGGCAATGTCCGCCGCCGTTCGATGGAGGAGGCGATGAAGGCCGAGGCCGCGGCCCAAGCCGCCGGGCCCGGCCAGCAGGCCCGCTATCCCGTGATCCCGATGCCGGGGCAGGAGCGGACGCGAGAGCCGGTCACCACCGGTCCCGGCGACTGCATCGACTGCATGGCCTGCGTCAACGTCTGCCCGATGGGCATCGACATCCGCGAGGGGCAGCAGCTCGCCTGTATCACCTGCGCGCTCTGCATCGATGCCTGCGACGACGTGATGGAGAAGATCGGCAAGCCGCGCGGCCTGATCGACTACATGGCGCTGAAGGACGAGGCGGCGGAGCGTGCGGGGGCCGAGCCCACACCGGTCTGGAAGCACGTCCTGCGCTTCCGCACGATCCTCTACACCGCGCTGTGGTCGCTGGTGGGGGTCGGCCTCGTCTTCGCGCTCTTCATCCGGCCGGAGGTCGAGATGACCGTCGCCCCGATCCGCAACCCCACTTTCGTCATCATGTCGGACGGCGCCATCCGCAACGCCTACGACGTGCGCCTTCTGAACAAGCAGCACGAGGCGCGGACCTTCGAGCTGTCGCTGGAGAGTGCGGCGGACCTCTCGCTCAGCATCGACAACGGCAGCAACCTCACCGTCGAGGTGCCCGCCGACGAGATCCTAGAACGCCGCGTCTACGTCACCGCCCCCGCAGGCAGTGAAGCGGCCAGCGCCGACCGGACCGAGCTGCGCCTCTGGGTCGAGGATACCGGCAACGCAAACCGGGCGGGCGTCGACACCATTTTCAACGGAGCAACGCAATGATCGCGCATCCCATCACCGGCCGTCAGGTCTTCTTCGCCATCGCCTCCGCCTTCACCATCATCATCACGGTGAACATGACGCTCGCCGTGAACGCGGTGCGGACCTTCCCGGGGCTGGAGGTAAAGAACTCCTACGTCGCAAGCCAGCATTTCGACGCCGACCGCGCCGCGCAGGAGGCGCTCGGCTGGGACGTGTCGGCCCGCCTCGTGGACGGCATGATCCGGCTCTCGATCCTCGATGCGGATGGCGCGCCGGTGGAGCCGGTGAGCCTAGACGGCGTGCTGGGCCGCGCGACCCATGTGGGTGAGGACGTCGTCCCCGCCTTCACCTTCGACGGGCGCCATCATGTGGCCCCGGTCGATCTCGGTCCCGGCAACTGGAACCTGCGCATGGTGGCCGAGGCCGCCGACGGTACCCAGTTCCGCCAGCGCGTCATCGTGCTGACCGGGGACGCGGGATGAGTGGAGGCTGCCCGGGCTGCGTCGCCGCTCCGCTGGCGCAGGAGGTGGCGGCTGAGGGGGCAGGGCAGATCCTGCTGTCCCTGCCTGGCATCCACTGTGCGGGCTGCATCGCGGATGTGGAGCGGGTGCTGCGTGCCCAGCCCGGTGTCCGCTCCGCCCGGGTGAACCTCACGCTGAAGCGGGCGCGGATCGATGCGCCTGAGGGCGATGCGACGGCCCTTTCCGAAGCGCTGCAGCGCGCCGGCTTCGAGGCCCGCGAGCTCGACGAGGGGATGCTCACCGCAAGCGAGAGCGACCGGCGCGCCCGCGCGCTGCTGCTGCGCCTCGGCGTCGCGGGCTTCTCGATGATGAACGTGATGCTGCTATCGGTCGCCGTCTGGTCGGGTGCGACGGAGGCGACGCGCGACCTCTTCCACTGGATCTCCGCCGCGATCGCGCTGCCGACGATCGCGTTTTCCGCCCAGCCGTTCTTTGCCAGCGCATGGTCAGCGCTGAAGGGCTGGCGGCTCAACATGGACGTGCCGATCTCGCTCGCCATCGTGCTGGCCGCCGCCATGTCGATCTACGAGACGGCGGAGAGTGGGCGGCACGCCTATTTCGACGCGGCTTTGTCGTTGACCTTCTTCCTGCTCGCGGGTCGGTATCTCGACCAGCGCACCCGCTCCGTCGCCCGATCGGCGGCGGAGGAACTGGCCGCACTCGAAGTGCCGCGCGCCCTGCGACCCGACGGCGATTTGGTCGCGGTGGCCGACCTGCGCCCCGGCGATCTGATCCGCGTCCTGCCGGGCGCCCGCGTGCCTGCCGACGGCGTAGTGACCGAGGGCGCAAGCGAGGTCGATCGCTCTCACCTGACCGGGGAGAGCCTGCCGGTCCCCGCCGGTCCCGACAGCGCGCTGGCCGCCGGTGAGGTGAACTTGACCGGCCCGCTCACGCTGCGCGTGACCGCGGCGGGACAGGACAGTTCGCTGCACCGGATGGCGGATCTTGTCTCGATCGCCGAGGCCTCGCGCAACCGCTACACCTCGCTCGCCGACCGGGCCGCGCAGATCTACGCGCCGGTCGTGCACCTGCTCTCCCTCGCCGCCTTCGCCGCCTGGATGGCCGCGACCGGGGATGCGCGCCTCGCCATGAACATCGCGGTGGCGACGCTTATCATCACCTGTCCCTGCGCCCTCGGCCTCGCGGTTCCGGCGGTGACCACCGCCGCGTCGGGGGCGCTGTTCCGCCAGGGCCTGCTCATCAAGAGTGCCACCGCGTTGGAGCGGTTGGCCGAGGTCGACACGGTCGTCTTCGACAAGACCGGCACGTTGACGGAGGGCGAGCCGCTGCCCCTCGACGCGCGAGAGAAGCCCGCCGAGGTGCGCGCCGTCGCCGTGGCGCTCGCCGCCGGATCCGCCCACCCACTCGCCCGCGCGCTGAACACCGATCTGCGGGAGACGGCAGCCGCGCGGCTCGCCGACCTGAAGGAGGTGCCCGGTTGCGGCATCGAGGGCACGTGGCGCGGCAACCCGGTGCGCCTCGGCCGCGCCGCCTGGGTCGGGGCCGAACCGGTGGAGGAGACCGCGACCTACCTCGCCATCGGCGACGCCGTCCACGTCTTCCGCTTCGAGGATCGCCTGCGGCCGGGTGCGGCCGAGGCGGTCGCGGCACTGCAGGCCAAGGGTTTTCGCACGGTACTGCTCTCCGGCGACACCGCCCCCGCGGTCGCGCGGGTCGCCGCGCGCACCGGCATCGAGACCTGGCAGGCGGGCCTGCTGCCCGACGACAAGGTCCGCGCCGTCGAGGCACTGGCGGAGGAGGGCGCCCGCGTCCTGATGGTCGGCGACGGGCTCAACGACACCGCCGCGCTCGCTGCCGCCCATGCCTCGATCTCGCCCGCAAGCGCGCTGGAGGCCGCCCGCGCCGTCTCCGACATCGTGCTGCTGGGCCGCTCGCTGGAGCCGCTGCCGGTCGCCGTCGCAACCGCCCGCTCGGCCACGCGGCGGATCAAGGAGAACTTCAACATCGCGACCCTCTACAACCTCGTCGCGATCCCCATCGCGCTCGCCGGGTTCGCCACGCCGCTGGCGGCCGCCTTGGCGATGTCGGCCTCCTCGGTTACCGTGTCGTTGAACGCATTGCGGCTCAGGAGGGTCTCATGACGGTGCTGGTCTACCTGATCCCGGCCTCGCTGCTGCTCGGCGGGCTCGGCCTCGCGGCGTTCTTCTGGGCGCTGCGATCGCGGCAGTTCGAGGATCCCGAAGGCGACAGTCGGCGCATCCTGATCACGGACTACGACGAGACGCCCAAGCGCTGATGTTCTTTCTTTGTTCTCGTTTTGCGTGTATGCTGAGGCATCATGCAACTCGCGCTCAATCTCGACGGACGCCCGGCGCTGCTGGCGGAGATCCACCGGCGCCTGATGGAGGCGTTCGGTCCGCCCACCGACTATTCGCGGCTTGATCCGGTCAGCCAGCTCGTGCTGGCGCAACTCAGCGGGCGGACGAAGGGTGCTGTGTCGAAGGCCGCTTTCCGGCGGCTCTGGCTGCGGTACGGCTCCTGGGCGGCCGTGCGCGACGCGTCGGAGCAAGGGATACGCGACACCATCCACGACGTCACCTTTCCCGAGACGAAAGCGCCGCAGATCCAGGGCGCTCTGGCCGCGATCAGCGGGGCCGATGGGGTGCCATCGCTCGAGCGGATCGGGGACTTGCCGGTGCCGGAAGCGCTCGAGGTGCTCGAACGGCTGCCGGGTGTCGGGCGGAAGGTGGCGGCGGCGATCCTGAATTTCAGCACGTGGCGCAGGCCCGCGCTGGTCGTGGACTCCCACCATGTCCGAGTGCTGCGCCGGGTCGGTGTGATCGGGGCTCGCGCCACGGTGCGGCAGGCCTACGATATCGTCATGCCTCTGCTGCCGCCGAATTGGAGCGCCGACGATCTCGATGCGCATCATCAGGTGGTCAAGATCCTCGGGCAGCGTCATTGCCGGCCGACCAGCCCGAGCTGTCATCATTGCCCGATCGCGGATCTCTGCCGCTCGGCGCGGGTCGTCAGGGGCGCAGACCCACCACCTCACTCGCCGTCGGATCGGTGAGGCGGGTGCGCAGCAGCGTCCGGCGCGTGTCGAAGCGTTGTGGCAGGATGAGAGCCTGCGCCGCCCGGAACTCGCCGTCATAGGGCCCGTAGTAGACCGCACGTTCCCGCGCCAGCGGGGCGAGCTGCACCTGCTCGTCGAAGCTGTGCCCGAGGCCCGCGATGCGGAAACCGGGATCGGCGGTGACGGGTTCCAGATACCCCTCCACCGCGAGCTGCCGCAGATCGCCGGCGCTGCCCGCGAACCGCCCCAGCGTGACACGCTCGGTCGTCAGCACACCGTCGGCGAAGCGGCCGATGGCGGTGGCGAAACGGCCGGGCAGGGGGCGCGGCTGGTTGGCGCCGATCTGAAGCATAGTGCCGCCGATGCTGAGTTGACCGGCGGCGTCGCGACGGACCACCCCGGCGATGACGTCGCGCGGGTCGGGTGCCGCGTCGATCCGGCTCGCGATCACGGTCTCGCCATCCCAGATGCCGCTGACGGAGACGCGCGTGCCGGGCGCGGCCGTGCCGAGTGCGCCGGGCTCGATCTGCATCGCGACGCCGTTCACGCGCGGAACACTATCGGCCCCCGCACTGACCGCGCCGATCAGCGGTTGCGTCAGGAAGATCCGGGCCGCGACCAGCGCCCCGCGGTCGCGCCGCGCCTCGACGCTGAGCGGTGTGCCGATGGCCAGCGCATCCTCATCCGTAGAGCCAAAGGCGCTCACGATGCGCGTGCCGCGGTCGAGCTCGACCCGCAGGCCGCCCACTATGACGCTGCCGAAATCGGTGAGCAGGCCGACGATGCCGGTGCCGCCGATGCCGCCCTCCAACGGGTCGCGCTCCCGGTCGGCCACGATGAAGGGTGCGGCACAGCCCGCCAGTGCCGTCGCGGCCGCGCCCGCGAGGAGTTGCCTGCGCCTCAAACCCGCCACCTCTCAGTCCTCGTTCCCGTCGGGCCTGTCCGCCGACGCCTTGTTTTCTCTATAGAAATATACGCCGAAGCGGAAGCGGTGAGAGCCCTCGGGCGCGTCTTTGTCGTCGGATTGATACGCGCGCGCCCGCCGGTTCACCTCGACCAGCATGTCCTGGCTGAGTGTGCGTGCGGCGGCCTCGATCTCGTCGACCGAACCGGGGCGCAGACGGTTGTAGAAGACGGCCCGTTCGAGGAAGGGCGGCTGGTCGGCCAGCATGTTTTCGGCTGCCGCAGCAAGGTGGTCGCCCACGTTGGCAGCGAAGAACACCATCTTCTGATCGTCCTCCGCCGGGCCGAGGACGGCGTCGGGCGTCAGCTCCAGCAGGCCATCCTCCCGCTCCGCCACGAGGCCCTGCCGCATCAGTTCGTCGAGCAGGGTGCGGGGACGCACGTCGCGGTTTATGGCGCGCACCAGGCTCTCGAAATTCGGCTCGTCCTCGCCCGCCTTGGGCAGGGGGCGCGGTGAGCCGTCCTCGTCCCGCGTCTCGGGGTTGGCGAGCCAGCTTCCGACGACCGTCGCGAGCAGGGTCGTGCGCTGGCGCAGCGGCGCGTCGGGATCGTCCTCCGCCGTGCGGATCGCGCGCACGTCGCGGCGGTGCACCCCGGTCAGAAGACTGATGCGGCTGTCGGTCGGCGGTTCGTCATCGAGACGGAAATCACTCTCCGCCACCTCGACATAGACCTGTTTCAGCAGCCGATAAACCGACGGAAGAGTCACCCCGCGCGCAATCAGCGTGCGCACGAGAGGGCGGAGCAAGCCCCTGAGAACGCGGAGAAAAGCGTTCGATCCCAGATCTGTCGGTTCACCGTTCATGATCCAAGCATATGCGCCGTGTAAAAAAATTCCACCCGATATGTTGACCTTCGGCCCAACTGCGTCACCCTGTAGCGCGTGTGAAAATTGCACACGGAAAATCATAAGCCATCGCGTCCGTCCGAACAGGCCGGGCCACAGACAGGAGAGACACCATGGATCGCCGCAGGTTTCTGATCGCAACGGCCGGCCTCACCGGGGCAGGGCTGCTCACGGGCTGCGCCGGGATGACCGCCGCCGGGCCCGACATTGTCGACACCGCTATCGCCGCGGACGACTTCAACACCCTCGTTGCCGCGGTTCAGGCCGCGGGCCTTGTCGAGACGCTGAAGGGCCCGGGTCCGTTCACCGTCTTCGCGCCGACCGATGCCGCCTTCGCCGCCCTTCCCGCGGGCACCGTCGAGAGCCTGCTGGAGCCCGCCAATCAGGAGCAGCTCGCCGCCGTGCTGACCTATCACGTCGTGCCGGGCCGGGTGCTCGCCGCCGATCTCGCGGGCCAGACGCTGAGCGTGGACACGGTGAACGGCCAGTCGGTCGCGGTCGACGGCACCAGCGGTGTGCGCGTGAACAACGCGACCGTCGTGACCCCCGACATCATGGCGTCGAACGGCGTGATCCACGTCATCGACACCGTCCTTCTTCCGAGCTGACGGAAGCCTTCACCCCTGTCTTGAGGAGAGTTTGAGATGCCTGATTCACGAACGTTCAACTTCACGGCCTTCGCCGAAAGCGATATCGGCGAAGGCCAGATCTCGACAGGGGTGAGTTTCACCCTGCCGCCCGCCCCGACGATCCAGATCTCGGTGACGGACAACGACAACCGCCTGTCCGGCGACAGCCTCCTCTTCAACGAGCGTGCGGTCGATTTCCGCGGGCAGGAGGCGACGCTGGCCCGCTTCGGCGCGGATGAGGGCAATGGCGGGCAGATCTATGCCGAGCGCGCCTACGAGGTCTTTGATCAGGACGGCAACCGCTTCATCCTGGTGGAGATCGAGCAGGAGCACGGTGACGAGGACTACTTCACCTTCGTCAACCATGTGCCGGAGCCAGGCGCAGAGCTGATGGTTGGCCACGACTTCAACATCTTCGGCCGCGGGGTGGAGTACTCCCGGTTCGGCGCCGGTGAGCCTGCACCCAACATCGTGGAGATCGCGGCGGGGTCGGAGGATTTCGATCTCGTGGTCCGCGCACTCGAAGCGGCCGGGCTGGTGGAGACGGTGCAGGGGCTGACGGACGTCACGGTGTTTGCGCCGACCGATGCGGCGTTCACCCAGCTTGCCGTCGATCTCGGCTTCGAAGGCGATACCTCCGATGAAGATGCGGTGTTCGACGCCATCGTTGCCGCGCTGACAGAGCTCGGCGGCGGCGATCCGATCCCGCTGCTGACTGACGTGCTCCTCTACCACGTCTCTCCGGGTGCGAAGACGGCGGCTGAGGTCGACACCGAGGAGGCGGTCGCGACGCTGCTGGAGGGGGCGACCTTCGGCTCCGAGGGCACGGAGCTGATCGACAACGAGCCCAACGTCGCCAACCCCAACATCGTGGCCCCCGACATCAACGCCGCGAACGGAACGATCCAGGGTATCGACCGGGTGCTGCTGCCGATCGACATTCCCGGCAACGAGCCCGCACCCGAGAACATCGTGGACATCGCCGCAGGCTCCGACGACTTCGATCTGCTCGTCCGTGCGCTCGACGCAGCGGGTTTGACGGAGACAGTGCGCGGGCTGGACGATGTCACGGTCTTCGCCCCGACGGATGCGGCGTTCACGCAGCTTGCCGTCGATCTCGGCTTCCAAGGTGACACGTCCGACGAGGACGCGGTCTTCGACGCCATCGTCGCCGCGCTGACCGAGCTTGGCGGCGGCGATCCGATCCCGCTGCTGACCGACGTGCTCCTCTACCACGTCTCGCCCGGCGCGAAGTCGGCGGAGGAGGTCGACGACGCCGAGGCCGTGCAGACGCTGCTCGACGGTGCGACCTTCGGGTCGGAGGGCACCGAACTCGTCGACAACGAACCCGATGTGGCCAACCCGAACATCGTCGTTCCGGATATCCCGGCGGAGAACGGAACGATCCAGGGCATCGACCGGGTGCTGCTGCCGATCGACATCCCCGGCAATGAGCCGGCGGAGCCGGAGCTGCCCACGCTTGCCGGGATCGTCGCTGCCAGCGGTGGCGCGTTCGACACGGATGCCACCGATTTCGACCTGCTGCTGACTTCGGTCGAACTCACAGGGCTCACCGGCGCGCTGAACGATCCCGACGCTGCGCTCACGGTCTTCGCCCCGAACGATGCGGCCTTCGTCGGCCTCACCAATGCGCTCGGCTTCGAGGGAGAGGATGAGGGCGAGGCGTTCGGCTTCCTCGTCGATGCGCTGACGCTGCTGAGCCAGGGCGATCCGATCGGGCTGCTGACGGATATCCTCTCCTACCACGTGGTCCCGGCCGCCCTTGGCTCCGAGGACGTGCTGGCCGCCGAGAGCATCCCGACGCTGCTCGACGGCGCGACGCTCGGCGTGAACGGCGCGAGCCTTGTAGACGCGGATCCGGACGTGGCCGATCCCAACCTGATCGCACTCGACATCCCGGTATCGAACGGCATCGCCCATGTGCTCGACGGTGTGCTGCTGCCGGTCGACGTGCTGCAGAGCGACGGCTCGAACGCGGTCGACTTCATCATCGGGGACGAGAGCGACGAGCGGATCTTCACGGGTCGCGACGACGATTTCGTCTTCGGCAAGGAGGGCGATGACGTGATCTCGCTGGGTCGTGGCGACGATACCGGCCTCGGCGGGCTTGGCGACGACCGGATGCTCGGGCGGCGCGGTGAGGATACGCTCGACGGGGGCGAGGGCGAGGATCGGCTCTGGGGTGGGCGCGACGACGACCAGCTCACCGGCGGCGCCGATGCCGACACCTTCATCTTCGCGCGCCGCAGCGGCGAGGACACGATCACCGATTTCGAGGCGGGCGTGGACATGGTGAACCTGGAGCGGCTGCGCCTCGACGGCATCGACGAGGTGTTCGACGCGCTCAGCCAGAACGGCGACGACGCGCTGCTGGACCTCGGCTCCACCTCGGTGCGGTTTGCGGGGGTCGAGGCGTCGAGCCTCACCGCCGATCACTTCGAGCTTTGAGCTTTCGCGGTGTCCCCCCCGGGGGGCACCGCATCCCCTCAGGCCTGGTTGAGATCGGGCAGCAGACGGGTGAAGCGGCGCATCACCTCGACCGCCTCGCCGAAGGTGCGAATGCCCATCCCCTCGGCCATCGGAATCATCTTCACCAGCACCTCCGCCGTGGCGCGCGCGTCACCGAGCGCCGTGTGCCGGTCAGCACCCGGTATGGCGACGTCGAGCCGCTCGGCGATGGCGTCGAGCGTATGCTCCTCGCTCTCCCCGAACAGGGCCGCGGACAAGAGCACCGTGTCGAGCACCGGATGGTCGAAGCACTTGCCGATCCGCGTTTCCTCCCGCTTCAGGAAGGCAAGATCGAAGGGCGCGTTGTGCGCGACCAGCACCGCGCCTCGGGCGAACTCGTGGAAGTCGTGGCCGATCTTGGCGAGCGGCGGGGCGCCCGCCACCATCTCGTTCGTGACCCCGTGCACGCGGATCGCGACTGGCGGGATCGGGCGGCCGGGATCGACGAGGTGGTCGAAGACCTCGCCCTCCACCACACGCCCGTTGACCACGCGCACTCCGGCAAGTTGCACGACCGCGTCCTTCGCCGGGTCGAGCCCCGTTGTCTCACTGTCGAACACCACGAAGGAGAGGTGGGAGAGCGGACGATCCGCGAGCTCCGCCCCCGGCGTCCGGTCGATCAGCCCGAAGTCGAAGACCAGCGGGCGTTCTGCGACGACCGCGTTCTCGACCTCCATGGCGAGCATATAACCCTGGTTGCGCCCGATCGGGCGCAGGCGCGTGCTGACGAGGCCGCTGCCATCGGCGGTCGGCAGCTCCACGTCGATGAAGTTGCGGCCCGCGGCCGCGTCGAGCTCACCGAGGGCCGTGCGCAGGGCCGTCTCCTCCACATAGTCGAAGACGGAGCGGTCGAGGCCGAGCGGCGCGACATGCCCCAGCATGTGCACGCATTGCCGGTCGTAGAGCGTGATCTGGTGGGCGGCGTTCACCGTCATCACCGCGATCGGGATCTCTGAGAGGAGGGCGGCCAGCTGCGCACGCTCGGCCTCCACCAGTGCCGTCTCCTCCGCCAGCCGCGCGGTCATGTCGGCCCGCGCGGCGTCGAGGCTGTCGCAGAGCGCGGTCGCTGCCGGGACGAGGTCGCCCAGATGCGGCGCGGGGGGCAGGGCGCCCTTGGTCTCACCATGCGCCCGCGCGCGGAAGGCGGCGGCGATGCGCAGGGCCGGGCGCACCACCTGTTCGTCGAGGAACAGCCACAGTCCTGCGGTCAGCAGCAGCGCCGCGAAGCCCCCGATCAGCCCAGCGGAGAGGAACGGCGCCACCGGCCCGCCCGCCTGCCGCCAGCCGAGCCAGAGGGCCACGGCGAAGAGCGCGCAGAGCGCGAGCGCGAAACCGGTGAGGAGGGCGAGGAAGCGGCGGCGGGGCCCCACCGCTCAGACCCCCGCGCAGGCTTGGGCGAAGACCGGATCCTCCGGCCCCATCTCGACCCACCTGGCCCCTTCGATCCGCCCGTCGTCGGTGAAGCTCACGCCCTCCACCAGATCGGCCCGTCGCCCGCCTGCGCAGTCGAAGACGGCACGCACGCGACCCACCGGGGTCCAGCGCTGGAAGACGAGGAGGTCGACCATCCGCTGGTCCGGCACCGCCTCGTTGGTCCGGACGGAAGCGAGATCCACCGCGATGAACCGATCGACAAAGGGCGCGGCGTAGGTCCACGGGCGCCAGGGCGCGGTGCTCTCCACCGTGCGGGCGACCTCGATCCCGTCGGGCAGGCCGCCGGTGGTCCGGTCGAACCACGAGTATTCCGACCAGATCGCGAAGGCGAGCATGGCGAGCCCCGCACCCGCGGGCATCGCCCAGCGGGGCAGGGTGACGAAACGACGGATGAGCAGGACAAGCCCGGCAGCGGCGAAGCCGGCCGTGACCGTCGCAATCAGCTCGAAGAGCATATTTTCCTCCCTTTGGGCGAGTTTACAGCACGCCCTGGCCTTGTGTCGCGGCCGATTGCATGGAGCGGACCACCACGAATGCATCGCGAAGGTGGCTGCGCTCGAATTCCGAAAGCTCCTTTGGTGGCAGATAGTTGTCCGGCGCTTCTCCAGCGCGGATTCGGCTCGCCTGATGTTCGAGGCGGGCCATGGCAATCAGGTCGTAGGCGTCGATCAGGTCCTGTCCGCCGCGTTGGCTTACGACACCGGACTCCCGAGCGGCCACCAGTCGGGCGCGGGTGTTGGCGGCGGTGAGCTGGCCGCGCAGGGCATAGACCCGGCCGAGATCGACGACCGGAACGACGCCGTTCAGCTTCAGGTCCACCCGGTTGCGATGCGCGCCTGAGCGGGCCGTCGCGATCCCGCGCAACAGGCTCAGCGGCGGATGGTGCTTCAGCGAGTTGGAGACCATGTGCGCGACGAAGATCGAGTTCTTCGAGGCGGCCGCCAGCGTCTCCGCCTGCAGGCCGTTGAAGAGCGATGTCGTCCCGCCGATGGGGCGCAGGTCGAACATGACGGAGGCGAGCATCTGCGCCATCGGATCGGGCTTGTCGATCCAGCCTTGAAAGTAGCTGCGCCAGACGGAGAGTGGCTGCCGCCAACGCGGGTTCGTCGCCATCATGTCGCCGGGGCAGTAGAAATAGCCGCAGCGATCGAGCCCGTCGCTGACCCGCCTGGCAAGCTCCGCGAAATAAGGATCGTTCGGGTCTGCGCCGTCGTCGAGGATCATGCAGTTGTCCTGATCGCTCACGCCCGTCTGCTCCTGCCGCCCCTGGCTGCCGCAGGCGAGCCAGAGATAGGGGGCGGGCGGCGGGCCGAGCTCCGCCTCCGCCAGTTTCAGCAGGCGGCGGGTGACGGCGTCGGTGATGTCGGTGATGAGGCGCGTGACGACTTCATGCCGGTTGCCGGAAGCGACGAGTTGGACCAGCAGGCGCGGGATGCGCGCAGTGATCGCGGCCAGCGCATCCGCGCTCTCACCCGCCGCGATGTCGCCGATCAGCGTGGCGGAGCTGTCGGCCTGGAACCGCGTGAGATCCGTCTGCGTGATGATCCCAACCGGCGCGCCATTCTGCGTGATCGGGATATGGCCGATGCCCCGCTCCATCATCGCATTGAGCACGTCGGAGCCGATGGCGTCGGGCGGCAGGCTAAGCGGATCGGCGGTCATGATCTCGCGCACGGGGCGGCCCGTCTCCAGCCCCTCGGCCACGACGCGGCCGGCAAGGTCGCGGGTGGTGATGATCCCGGCCAGCGCCTCGCCCTCGACGATCATGAGGCTGGAGACATGGGCGTCTCGCATCATGCGCGCGGCCTCGGCGATGGTGGTGTCGGGGGCCGTGGTCAGCGGCGCGCCGTGCATCAGTGTCTCGACCCGCGTCTCCGCAAGCGTCGGCGCGCGGCGCAGCGGCTCGGCGCGGTTGCGCGCGTAGAAGTCGCGAAAACTCTCATCCGCCTCCACCAGTGCGCGGAAGCGTCCGGCGGGCAGGAGCAGCAGGTCCGTCTCGGCGGTGGCGCGGGCGGAGGTCGGCGCGATGCCGTCCTGCATAAGCCCCCGCTCGCCGAAGCTGTTGCCCGCGCGCAGATGCGACAGCACCTCGCCGCTCGCATCGTCGATGCGGACCGCGCCGTCGCAGATCACGTAAAGACCGTCGAGCCGCTCGCCCACCGAGTAGATCGTGTCGCCGCGCGCGATATGGCGGCGCTCGAAGGCGGCCGCCAATGGCACCAGCGTACTGTCCGTGAGATTGGAATAGGGCGCCAGGCGGGAGAGGAAGGTCGCGATCTCGCTCGCATCCGCCATGGGAGGCTCCGTCGTCGTAGGAAGCCCCCGCCGGACGAACCGGCGGGGGCAAGGGGTCTTAGTGGTCGGCGGCCGCCGCACCCGCACCGCGCGGGATGCGGACGCTCTCGACCAGCGCCTTGATCTCCTCCGGCGTGTCCTCTGTCGCGTTGGACACGAAGTAGGCCACCGCGAAGTTGAGGATCGCGCCGACGGATCCGATCGCAGTGGACTGGATGCCGAAGAGTGAGCCCTGGATCGTGTCCGGGAAGCTGGCCGTGCCGGGGATGAAGAACCACCCCTTGTGCAGGAAGATGTAGACCAGCGTGAAGATCAGACCGGCGAGCATGCCCGCGACCGCGCCCTTATTGTTGATGCGCTTCATGAAGATGCCCATCATCAACGCCGGGAAGATCGAGGCCGCCGCGAGCCCGAAGGCGAGCGCCACCGTCTGCGCGGCGAAGCCCGGCGGGTTGAGGCCCAGATAAGTCGCCACCGCAATGGCCACCGCCATCGCGATCCGTGCGGCCAACAGCTCCCCTTTCTCGCTGATATTCGGGTTGAGCTGCCCCTTGATGAGGTCATGACTCACCGCCGACGAGATGGCGAGCAGGAGGCCCGCCGCGGTGGACAGCGCCGCCGCAAGGCCGCCTGCCGCCACGAGGGCGATCACCCAGCCCGGCAGACCGGCGATCTCCGGATTGGCGAGCACGAGGATGTCGCGGTTCACCGTGAGCTCCGAGCCCTGCCAGCCACGCTCGGCCGCGGTGGCCGCGAAGGCCTCGTCCCCGTCGTTGTACCACTGGATCAGGCCGTCGCCGTTCTTGTCCTCGAAGGACAGGAGCCCGGTGACCTCCCAGTTGCTGATCCATTCCGGCCGGTCCGCATAGGCGAGCGGCTGCTCGGTCGTGCCGTTCGGATAGATCGTGTCGACGAGGTTCAGACGCGCCATCGCACCCACTGCCGGAGCCGTGAGGTAGAGCAGCGCGATGAAGACCAGCGCCCAGCCGGCGGACCAGCGGGCATCCGCGACGCGCGGCACCGTGAAGAAGCGGATGATCACGTGCGGCAGGCCCGCGGTCCCGATCATCAGCGAGAAGGTGAAGAGCGTCATGTTGATGACCGAGGAGGGCGTTCCGTCCTGCTCGGTATAGGCGCCGAAGCCGAGCTCCTGCACCACCTCGTTGAGACGGCCCAAGAGCGGCTCACCCGATGCTGCGTGCGTCGAGAAGAGGCCGAGACCCGGGATCGGGTTGCCGGTCAGTTGCAGCGAGATGAAGATCGCCGGGATCGTGTAGGCCGTGATCAGCACGCAGTACTGCGCGACCTGGGTGTAGGTGATGCCCTTCATGCCCCCAAGAACGGCATAGAGGAACACCACGCCCGCCCCGATGAAGAGACCGGTGGAGTTCGACACCTCCAGGAAGCGGGAGAACGCGACGCCCACGCCCGTCATCTGACCGATCACGTAGGTGACCGAGGCGACGATCAGGCAGATCACCGCCACCAGACGCGCGGTCGGGCTGTAGAACCGGTCGCCGATGAACTCGGGCACCGTGAACTTGCCGAACTTGCGCAGATAGGGCGCGAGCAGCAGGGCGAGCAGCACGTAGCCGCCGGTCCAGCCCATCAGGAAGGACGAGGCGCCGTAGCCGCCGAAGGCGATGAGACCCGCCATGGAGATGAAGGAGGCGGCCGACATCCAGTCCGCCGCCGTGGCCATGCCGTTGGTGACCGGGTGCACGCCCCGGCCCGCGGCATAGAACTCCGAGGTCGAGCCCGCCCGGGCCCAGACCGCGATCCCGATGTAGAGCGCGAAGGTCGCGCCCACGACGAGAAGGTTGAGGGTATACTGATCCATCGCGCCTTACTCCTCGTCCACGCCGTAGTCACGGTCGAGCTTGTTCATCCGCCAGGCGTAGAAGAAGATCAGGCAGAGGAAGACGATGATCGAGCCCTGCTGGGCGAACCAGAAGCCCAGGTCGGCCCCTCCGACCGGGATGCCGGACAGGAGCGGGCGCAGCAGGATGCCGAAGCCGAACGAGACCAGCGCCCAGACAATGAGACATCCTATGATCAGGCGCACATTGGCGGCCCAATACCCTTTCCCGCTTTCCGCTGCCCTGGCCGGGCTGTTCGAAATCTGATCCGCCATCGGGCGTTCCTCCGTCATTATTGTTGCCGGGCCGGCGCGAGACGCCTTGGTGTGGCCCCGTGGGTCAGGCTGCCGGTGATCCGGCGCGGCTGAACAGCCAAGTTGGTGGCCCCGAAAAAAGGTGCCCGAGAGCACCCTGAAAGGGGCCTGCCCAGCCTAACCGCATCGATCGCAGGTTGAATTTGACCTGCGTCAACGTCGAATATCAATTCGAGACTGGCAGGCTGCGACTAAAGTCTGATCTCCGGCAACCGCGTCACATGCCCCATCTCGTCTTCGGAAAGTCGTGTCTAATCTGCCGCTTGCGGCAGGATATACGGTGTGTCGCCCGCGGGCGGGCGGCTGACGCGCAGGGGCCAGCCATAGGCCTGCGACAGCCGGTCGTCTTGCATGACCTCGGCCGGGGTCGACTGGCAGACCAGTGCACCGTCCTGGAGCAAGGCGACGCTGTCGGCGAACATCGCGGTCAGGTTGAGGTCGTGCATCACCGCGATCACGCCGCCGCCGGCCTGCGCGTAGTCGTGGGCGAGGCGCATGACCTCAATCTGGTGCCCGATATCGAGGGCGGAGACCGGCTCGTCGAGGAAGAGCCAGCGCGGCCCGTCCTCCGCCACCGGCTCCCAGACCTGCAGCAGGACGCGGGCGAGCTGCGTACGCTGCTGCTCTCCGCCCGAGAGTTCGTGGTAATAGCGTCCCTCGAAGCCGACGAGGCCAACGCGGGCCAGCGCCCGGGCGGGCAGATCGCGGTACCCGGCCATCTCGCCCGCGATCAGGCCGAGCCGCACGACCTCGAGCACCGTGAACGGAAAGGCGAGGCGCGTCTGCTGCGGCAGCACCGCGCGGCGCCCGGCGAGCTGCCAGGGCGGGATGTCGGCAAGCGGTGTTCCCTCCAGCGTGAGCGTGCCCTCGAACGCGACATCGCCGGTCAGCGCGCGCAGCAGCGTCGTCTTGCCCGAGCCGTTTGGGCCGACGATGGCGGTCAGCTCCCCGGCCCGCGCCGTGAAGTCCACGCCTGCGAGAATGGCCCGCCCGCCCAGCCTCACCTCGATGTTTCTCGCGATCAGCATGGGCACTCACATGTCCAGAACGCCGCGGCTGCGCAGCAGGATGTAGAGAAAGACCGGCCCGCCCAGCAGCGCGGTTACGATCCCGATCGGCAACTCGGCGGGGGCGACGACCGTGCGGCTCACCATGTCGGCCGCGACCAGCAGCGTCCCGCCGAGCAACGCGGCGCAGGGCAAAAGGAAGCGATGGTCCGGCCCGATCAGCAGGCGCAGGAGGTGTGGTACGACGATCCCGATGAACCCGATCCCGCCGGAGACGGCGACGGCCGCCCCCGTCGCCCCGGCCACCAGCAGGATCGCCGCGCGCTTCACCCGCTGGACCGGAATGCCGAGATGGCCCGCCGTGGCCTCGCCCAGCGCAAGCGCGTTCAGACCTCGCGCGAGGAACGGTGCGGCGAAGATCGTGATCAGGATCAGGGGGGCGGCGGCCAGCACCTTGGCCCACGTCGCCCCCGCCAGGGATCCGAGGCCCCAGAAGGTGAGGCTGCGCAACTGCGCGTCATCGGCCATGTAGACGAGGACGCCCGACGCGGCCCCCGCCAGCGCTGCGAGCGCGATGCCCGCCAGCAGCATCACCGCGACCGAGGTGCGCCCATGCCGCGTCGAGACGCGGTAGAGCAGCAGCGTCGTCGCCCAACCGCCCGCAAACGCTGCCAGTGCCACCGTATAGGAGCCTGTCCACCCGATCGCCCAGGCGGGCAGCAGCCCCGCGAGCACGATGGCCGAGATGGCGCCAAGGCTCGCCCCGGCCCCCACGCCCACGAGCCCGGGATCGGCCAGCGGGTTGCGGAAGAGGCCCTGCATCACCGCGCCAGAAACCGCGAGCGCCGCCCCCACCAGCAGGCCCATCGCGAGGCGCGGCAGGCGAATGTCGAGGAGCACGATCCGTGCGCGCAGCTCCACCACCTCGCCGGAGAGCAATGCCAGCAGCGTGCCGAGCGCCGGCGTATCCGTCGCGCCCACATTGAGGCTGGCAAGCCCGACGAGCACCGTCACCGCGACGAGCCCGGCGAAGACCGCCCGCGCGCGGTGCTGCCGGTCGCCGCCGGGCGAGGCCCAGACGGCGGTGAAACTCCAGGCGGCCACGCTCAGCTCCGCTCCCCGTAGAGGGCGGCGTTGAGACGGG
Organism: Pontivivens ytuae; assembly: GCF_015679265.1. Classification (NCBI taxonomy): domain Bacteria; kingdom Pseudomonadati; phylum Pseudomonadota; class Alphaproteobacteria; order Rhodobacterales; family Paracoccaceae; genus Pontivivens; species Pontivivens ytuae. The sequence goes on along the minus strand of NZ_CP064942.1, from coordinate 4,169,360 downwards.
TCACCGCCTCGGGCGTGCGCGGGCCGAAGCCCAGCAGGAGCAGCCCGTCGATGCGCACGACGTTCTCGCCCTGCGCCGCCGGGGTCGCGGCGATGGCGGGCATGGCGAAGAGGTCCGCATCGCTCACCGCGTGCCCTTCCCGCCGGTCCATCATCAGGATCACGTCGGGGGCGGCGGCGCCGATCGCCTCGGCACTGACCGGCTTGTAGCCCTCGAAGCCCGTCAGCGCGTTTTCGGCCCCCGCGAGCGTGATGATCCCGTCCGCGGCGGTGTCCGTGCCCGCCGCCGTGATCCGACCGTCCTGCGTGGACAGGATGAAGAGGACGCGCTTCGGCCCCGGTGTCTCGATCTCGGCCGCGGCTGCCAGCTCCGCATCCACCCGGTCGGCAAGCCGCGCGCCCCGCTCGGGCACGCCGAGGGCATCCGCCACCGCCTCGATCTTCGCGCGAACGGCCGGGCGGTCGAAGCCGTCGGGGACGGTCACGTACTCGACCTGAGCGGCGCGCAGCACGTCCAGCGTCTCGGGCGGGCCGCTCCCATCCTCCGCGATGATGAGGTCGGGCGCGACGGACAGAACGCCCTCCGGCGCCAGGGCCCGCATGTAGCCCACGTCGGGCAGGGCGAGCGCTGCGGGCGGCCAGACGGAGGTCGTGTCGCGTGCGACCAGCCGGTGATCCTCGCCCAGCGCATAGACGATCTCGGTCACTGAGCCGCCGATGCTGAGCACCCGTTCCCCTTCGGCGGAGGCGGGCAGGGCGGCGAGGGCGAGGCAGAGCGCCAGCCGTTTCACGACGCCGCCCTTTCCATCTCGGCCGTGGGCAGCGCATCGACGAGCCGCGCGAAGTCCGGGACGTGGTCCACGCCCTCCTTGCGCAGGCCGAAAAGCTGGAAGATCAGGCCGCCCTCGCCGTCGAACGCCTCCAGCGAGACGGCCTCGCCGCGCTTGGTCGGCTTGCGCACGGCCCAGACCTCTGCCACGCGGTCGGCGCGCAGGTGCAGGTTGAACCCGTCGTCGAGCACGTTCTGCCATGGCCCCATCGGCGTCAGTCCCCCGATCGGGCCGGAGTGGATCTGGATGCAGCCGCGATTGCCGACGAAGAGCATCACCGGCAGCCCCGCCACCGCCACGTCGCTGAGCAACTGCACGGCGGAGGAGGGGGCGAGGGCGCGCGCATGGGGCTCGCCCACCATCCGATAGGCGCCGAGCCGGTTCATCTTCAGCTTCGCGGTCAGGCGCAGGAACTGGTGGGTGTCGGTCATCCGGTCCCACTCGGCCCGCAGCGTATCGGCCTTGGCGCGATCGCCCTTCGCGGCCTCCACCGGCACACGCGGGTCGAGGGCGAGGTGCTCGCCGACGAGGCCGGTCATCAGGGTGTTGCGCAGGGCGGTCCAGGCGGCGAGCGGCGAGCCGTCGCGCAGGTAGACCTTGTGGACCGCATCGCCCGCCGCGTCGAAGACCTGGACGCTGCGGCGCACGGCGCCCTGCGTCTCGCGCTCCACGGCGAAGGCATGGACCCAGTGGCGCGGGAAGATCCTAAGGTCGATCTCCTCGGTCAGCACCATCGCGGCATGGTCGCCGTCGTGGAAATTGGCGTAGCGCCCGATCTTCTCATGCACGACGTGGTCGTTGCGGGTGAGCGCCATCACCTCGCCGAGCGCCTCGACGGCGGGGATCAGCCGCTTGGGGGCCGCGACGATGGGCGTCGCGCCGTGGCCGACCTGTGCTGCGACCAGATCGGCCTCGCTCACGCCGAGCTTCTGCGCGAGGTCCCTCGGCCTCAGGTTCGGATGCTCCGCCAGTGCTGTGCGCAGCTCTTCGGGCGTGGTTTGGGGGCGCGTCGCCATCGGGCAGCTCCTCTTCGTGTCGGTAAAGAGCGCTGGTCTGGCGAGCGGCGGGGCCGCGGCTGGATCGCGGGGTAATCAGTTTCATACCCAATACTTGACGAAATTAATCGGATTCTCTACCGGTTGCAAGCGACGGGACCGCGAAACATCCGCCGACCCGTCGCGCCAGCTTGCGCCAGCATCCCCCGGAGACTTGCAGAACAAGGATGCGACATGCGCCGCACGCCCCCCCGCGCTCACCTGCTGAGCGCGACCGCCCTCATCGCCATCACCACGCCCGCCATCGGGCAGGACAACGTCACCCCGCTCCAGCGCCTCGTCTTCACCGATGGCGGATCGGACACCGTGGCCATCGACACGCCCCAGGCCGTCACCGTGCTCGATCAGGAGGATATCGATGCCGAGCAGGCGACGACGGTGGGCGAGCTCTTCGACCTCGTGCCGGGTGTGCAGTCGATCGGTTCGGACCGGCCCGCCGGCGTCTCCTTCAATATCCGCGGGATCGGGGAGCTTGCGGCGTCGGACGAGTCGAAGATCATCGTGACCGTCGACGGTGCCACCAAGTTTCATGAGCAGTACCGCGTCGGCTCCTTCTTCTCCGACCCCGAGCTCTACCGCCAGGTCGAGGTGCTGCGCGGTCCGGCCTCGTCCACGCTCTTCGGCTCCGGCGCGCTCGGCGGGGTCATCAATTTCGAGACCAAGGACCCGTCCGACTTCCTCGACGGACCCGACGATCGGCAGGCGCTGCGGCTGCGTGGGCAGTTTGAGACGAACGGCAACGAGTATCTCGGCTCCGCGATCTACGCGGTGCGGCCCAGCGAAAGCTTCGAGACGCTGTTCGCGCTGAACTACCGCAACTCGGACAACTTCGAGGACGGGAACGGGGACGAGGTGTCGGGCTCCGAATTCGACGCGACCTCGGGCCTCGCCAAGGGGGTGCTGACCTTCGGCGATGCGGGCGAGCAGACGCTGACGGGCTCCTACACGATCTGGAACAGCGAGCTTGACGACACGGATTATTCGCAGACCGGCACATTGCCTTTCGGGGAGATCGATCGCGATATCCGGGATCAGACCGCGACGCTGCGCTGGCAGAACCCCGCGGCGGCCAACCCGTTCCTCGATCTCGACGTGGTGCTTAGCTACTCCGATACGGAGGTGGAGCAGGCGAATGCCACGTCTGGCTTTGCCTCGCCGCTCTTTGCCGACAGCGAGTATTCCTACGAGACCGCCTCGCTGAAGGTCGAGAACACGTTCGAGATGGCGGGCGGGAGCTGGCAGAACTTCCTCACGACCGGCTTCCAGCTCTCCCGACAGGAGCGGATTGCGGAGACGTCGCAGGGTCCGCTCGGCTTCCACCCCGAGGGCACGGACGAGAAGCTCGGCCTCTACGTGCAGAGCGAGCTGATCCTCGGCAACGGGCTGACGCTGATCCCCGGCGTCCGCGTCGATTTCACGGAGCTCGAGCCGGGCAGCAACGTGGACGGGGACGACTCGGACGAAACCGCGTTCTCTCCCAAGCTTGCAGCGCTTTACGAGGTGACGGACACGTTCAACGTCTTCGGCTCCGTCGCGATGACGGAGCGGGTGCCGACGCTCGACGAGCTCTTCTCCTCGGACGGGAACGAGCCCAGCAGCCCCGGCCTCGATCCGGAGGAGGCGATGAGTGCCGAGCTCGGCTTCAGCCAGTCCTTCCTCGGCGTGGCGACGGCCGGAGATGCACTCGATTTCAAGGTCACCGGCTTCTATTCGGAAATCGACGACCTGATCGAGCGGGACGACACGGCGGGGACGCCCTTCTACCGCAATGTCGACAGCGCCACGATCTACGGGATCGAGCTGGAAGGGGCCTACGAGACCGATCGCGCCTTCGCCCGGCTCGCCTATTCCGACGTGCGGGGCGAGGATGACGAGACCGGGGAGACGCTGGAATCGGTTCCGGCGCGCACGCTCGCCTTCACAATCGGCGGGCGCGATCTGGAGCGGGATCTCGACTTCGGCTGGCGCGCCACGCTGGTCGACAGCATCTCCTACGAGGACGAGTCGTTCGGGGGCTACGCGCTCCACGACCTCTTCGCGACCTGGCGGCCGGATGCGGGGTCCTTCGCCGGGACGGAGGTCCGCTTCTCGATCGAGAACGTGCTCGACAAGCAGTTCCAGAACAGCCTCGCGGGGGATCCCGGGCCGGGCCGGTCCTTCGCCCTCACCGTGTCGCGGGCGATCTGAGGATGGCGGGGCGGGGTCGACTGGAGTTGGCGGCCTGCCTCGCGCTGTCCGCTGCGTTGCATCTTGCCCTGCTCCTGCGCCTGCCGGAGGGTGCTGCGGGGGCAGGTGGGGCAGGGGGCGCGGATGTTGCGTCCCTCACCGCCTCCTCCGCCGCGATGAGCGCGCTCGTGGAGCGGTGGGAGCAGCCGGTGGAGCATGCGGCTGAGCCGCCGGAACGCGCCGAACCGCCGGTTGAGCCAGCCGCGCCGGCACCGCCTGAAACGGCCACTGATGCCCGGCCGGAGGGCACTCGGCCCCCGCTAGCGGATCCTGTGGAAGCGGCGGAGGCCCCGGATATCCAGGCGTCGGCGGTTGCTCTGCCTGTTCCCGAGGCGCCTGACGCTCCGACCGTGGCCTCCGCAAACCGCGAACCTGCCGCGCCGTCGCAGGAGCAGAGGCACGAGCGACCGCACACCTCCGCCATGTCGCGACCTCTCCCGGAGGGGCAGCCCCAGATAAGCAACCGGCCCTCCGATCCGCCCGAGAGCTCGGCGGTCCTGACCTCAAGTCCACCGCCGCCGCGCCCGCGTCGGGAGGCGCCGCAGGTGGCTGACGCCCCATCCCCCGCCGCCACGGCTCCGGCCCAGCCGGAGCGTCAGGCGGCTGGCACCGGCACCCGGGGCCTGGCCGGAACGCAGGCGGCGGCCACCGCCTCGCTGACCGAGGGGCAGCGGGCGGACCTCATTCAGCAATGGGCGGGCGAGATCAACGCGACGCTCGCCCGCCGCAGCCTGCGGACGCGCGGCAGCGGCACCGTGGTGATCGACGTCACGCTGCTGCGCAGCGGCGCGCTCGACGGCGCGCGGATCCAGCAGAGCTCCGGCAATCCGACCGTCGATCAAGCCGCACTCGCCATGGTGCAGCGCGGTGATTTCCCCGCCGCACCCCGCCGGCTGGAGGTCGCGCGACACCGCTTCCGTCTGCCGATCGACGTGCGTTAGTGACCCAATTTTATTTCCGAGTGCAAAACTCAGGATTGACCCTCCCGACTTTTTTGCTCAGGATAGTTTTGCAGCCATCCGGCGATGCTCCGGACCAGCCAGCGATCGACAGGCGAGGAAGGCCCGATGCGGACCGATCCCCGAACGAAGACGCCCGTCCGTCCGGTGCCGGAGACCCCTCCGCCGCTGACGGACCAGTTGGAGCGGTGCGAATGCGAGATGATTGTGGAGCTGATCTGTACGAGCGAAGGATGCTGCGGCGAACTCGACTGCGCGGGATGGCCCCGGCGCAGGACAGCCGAATGACCCGCCCCCAGCCGGAGCAGGAGGAGGCGCGCCCGCCGACCTACGACGCGCATGAACTGACGGGCCGCCAGGGCAGCGCGTTCATCGAGCTCGATGGCAAGGTCTACACCCTGCGCATCACCCGCCAGAACAAGCTGATCCTGACCAAATGAGCTACATGCCACCGCACAACCCGCCGGGCGGCGCGGCCGTCGGGCGGCTGTCCGACCTGCCGCTGCTGGAGGCGAAGGCGATCTGCTACCTGCGCCTGTGGTGCGCGGGGCCGGAGGCGCAGGCCGAGGTCTGGAACGCCTTCGCGGCCCACGGGCCGGACGCCGCGCAGGAGCGGATGCGCGATTTCGAGGAGCTCGTCTCCTCCATGATCCGCATGGCCCGCCGCCCCCTGCAACGCCGCCATCTGGGCTGTGCCTGCGTCTCGGGCGACGAGAGCGCCTTCGGCCACATGATCGCCGCCGCCGCGATCGGGGAGCGGGAGGACGCGATGCTGCTCGCCTCGCTCCTCGTCCGGCCCGAGGCATGGATGCCGCTGGTGATCCTCGCCGAACAGGTGGGGCTCAGCCTCGCCCGGATGCATCTGCCGATGCCCGCATCGGTGCGCAGCACACATCCCCAGACCCTCCGCAAGCATTGAGAAGGACCGCCGCAATGCATCGACTGACAGCCACCCTCCTGGCAGCGACCTGTCTCACGACGCCCGCCATGGCGCAGGACCGCGCCGCGGTGCTCGACACCTATGCCGACATCGCGGAGGCGAAGTATGCCGACAGCCTGATCTCGGCCCAACGCCTGCAGGAAGCGGTGAATACCCTCGTCGCGGAGCCGTCGGCGGAGGCGCTGGAGGCGGCGAAGTCCGCCTGGCTCGCCGCGCGCGTGCCTTACCAGCAGACCGAGGTCTACCGGTTCGGCAACGCCATCGTCGATGAGTGGGAGGGCAAGGTGAACGCCTGGCCGCTCGACGAGGGGCTGATCGACTATGTCGACGCGAGCTATGGCGGCGCGACGGACGAGAACGAATACGCCGTACTAAACGTCATCGCCAACCCGGTCTTCACCCTCTCGGGGCAGGAGATCGATGCGGGCGAGATCACCCCGGCGCTGCTGGAGGATGAGCTGCACGAGGCCGACGAGGTCGAGAGCAACGTCGCAACCGGCTATCACGCCATCGAATTCCTGCTCTGGGGCCAGGACCTGAACGGCCACGGGCCGGGCGCGGGCAATCGGCCTTGGACCGACTACGCGGTGGGGGACGCCTGCACCGGCGGCAACTGCGACCGGCGTGGCGCGTATCTGGTGGCCGCGACCGACCTCCTCGTCTCCGACCTCGAATGGATGGCCGCGCAGTGGACCGAAGACGGCGCGGCGCGCGCGACCCTGATGGAGGACGAGGCCGCGGGTATCATCGCGATCCTGACCGGCATGGGATCCCTCTCCTACGGGGAGCAGGCGGGCGAGCGGATGCGCCTTGGCCTGATGCTCAACGACCCGGAGGAGGAGCATGACTGCTTCGCCGACAACACGCATAACAGCCACTACTACGACGGGCTCGGCATCAAGAATGTCTACGAGGGCCGTTATGTCGGCATCGACGGGACCGTGACCGAAGGCCCATCGCTCTCCGATCTCGTGGCCGCGGCCGACCCGGCGGTCGATGCGGAGCTGCGCGACCGCCTCGACACCACGATGGAGGCGCTCGGCGCGATCAAGACCGCGGCCGAGGCGGGCTTCAAATACGACATGATGCTGGAGCGCGGCAACGCACAGGGCGAGGCGCTGATCATGGGCGGCGTGAATGCCCTGATCGACCAGACCCGCAGCATCGAGCGGGCGGTCGCCGCCCTCGACGTCTCGGCCATCGCGTTCGAGGGCTCCGACAGCCTCGACGATCCGGAGGCCGTCTTCCAGTAAGCCATCCGCGCCGGCGGCAGAGGTGCCGCCGGGGCGTTCAAGACCCGAACCCAAAGAGTACGATCATGAGCAAGAAGACCCCCAGCCCCTGCATCGACGTGTGCAAGTTCAAGCGCGAAGGCCACTGCATCGGCTGTTCGATGACAAAGGATCAGAAATCGATGTTCAAGCGGCTGAAGGGCGAGAAACACCGCCTCGCTTTCATTACCTTCCTTCTCAGGCAGCAGGAGGCATTGGGCCGGTACCGCCACTGGGCCCCGGCCTATGCCAAGCGCTGTCGGAAGAAGGGGGCGAACCTGCCGCAGCAGGTCCGCGATGCGGCCTGATCAGGACATCCGCTTCAGATGAGCCCGCAGCATCCAGGCGAATTTCTCATGCGCGCGGCCCCGTTCGATGGCGAGGTCCTGGGTGAGCAGATCGCCGTGGGTCTCCGCGATGTTGGCGGCCCCGGCGAGGGTCTTGGCGAGCGTCATCTCGGCTTCCATGAGGACGCGCAGCATCTCGGTGTCGTCGGGCGCGCCCTCGACCTCCTTGATCTTGGAGCGGGCGACCATGCCGGCGAGCGTGCCCTCGGCATGCATGTCGATCGCCTTGATCCGCTCGGCGAGGTCGTCCTGCCCGACGAAGTGATCCTCGTAGAGCGTCTGGAAGAGCTCGTGCAGCGGCCCGAAATGCGGCCCCTCGACGTTCCAGTGGAAGTTCTGGGCGAGCATGGTGAGCACGGCGGTCTCGGCCACGCACTGGTTCAGCGCCTCGGCGATCTCGCTCTGCGCGGTGGGGGACAGCTCGATTGCGGTTTCGGCCATTCTACAAGCTCCATCGTTGCGGGTCTGGCTGGGAAGTGGCTCGACCGGAATGCCTCTACTGTAACGCAGCGAGCCGTTCCGCCAAGCCACGAAGCAGGAAACCCATCCGGCGAAGCTCGGCAGGGCGGATGCGGCTGCGCAGCAGCATCTCGACCGAGGCGGCGTCGCCCGCGATCTGCCGCTCCAGCAGGCGCAGGAGCCAGCTCTCGTCGAAGCTGTTCTCGGCGGCGGCCGGCGCGTGGAATACCGGGCGGCGGCCCAGCCCGTCCTCCAGCAACAAGAGCACGCCGTCCACATAGCTCTCCAGCGGCGTGGCCGGCGACAGAAAGCTGCAGGCCTGCCACGGATCGATCCGCCGGTGCGCCCGGCAGCGAAGCGCTGCGAGGCGCAGCATCGGCAGCACGGCGAGCCAGCTCTCCGGCGTTGGGAGCGGGGGCCGGGCGTAACCGTCGGCGGAGGGGAAATGGGCAACTGCGATCGCACTCATGCGCTCGATCCTCTTGGTGCGTCGCGCCGCGGGGCAGCGCCTCGTTTATCCGAGTATAAAAATCAGGAATTGCCGATTGCAAGAGCCATGACCCACCGTCTCCTCACAATTCTCGTCTGTGGTGCCGGTATCGCCGCCGCCGATGTCCCGCTCGGCATGCCGCATCTCGACGTGATCCCCCGTACGGCGGAGGAGGCGGCCCGGATCGAGCGCGTCACGGCCCTGCCGGAGGATTTCAGCGCGCCACAGCCCTTCGAGGCGATGCCGGGCGGGGCGGCCACCTCCCGTGCTGCGGCGGACGGGAACGCATTTTCCCATCCGTCCGCCAATCTCGATTTCGAAGCACGCGGCGACTTCTTCGTCGGCAACGGGCTCTTCAAGCGGCTTTGGGTCACGGCGCCGGCATCCACCATCGCCTCGGACGGGCTGGGGCCGCTCTACAACGCACGTTCCTGTCAGCGCTGCCACCTCAAGGACGGGCGCGGCCACCCGCCGGAGGGGGCGGAGGACCTGACGACCTCCTTCCTCGTGAAGGTCGGCGTGCCGGGCCTGTCGGAGGAGATGGTGGCCGCGATCGAAGGCTATGTCGGCATGGCGCCGCACCCGGTCTATGGCGTGCAGATGCAGGACCGCTCGATCCCCGGCGTCCCGGCTGAGTACCGTCTTTCAATCACCTACGAGACCTTCGAGGTGGAACTGGCGGGCGAGGATCCCGCGACGCTGCGCCGCCCGATCTACACCGCCGAGGATCTCGCCTACGGACCCCTGAGCCCCGAGCACGTCCTCTCGCCCCGCGTCGCCCCCCAGATGATCGGGCTGGGGCTGCTGGAGGCGGTGCCGGTCGAGGACATCCTCGCCTGGGCCGATCCCGAGGACGCGGATGGCGACGGCATCTCGGGCCGGGCGCAGGTCGTCTGGTCCCGCGAGTTCGACCGACCGATGCTGGGGCGCTTCGGCCCCAAGGGCTCCAACCCGACGATCCGGCAGCAGTCGGCGGGCGCCTTCCTCAACGACATGGGCCTGTCCTCGCCGATCTTCACCGCGGGTCATGGCGAATGCACCGAGGCCCAACCCGCTTGTCTGGCCGCGCCGGACGGCAACGATGCGGAGCAGGGCGGCACAGAGGTCTCGGTCGAGGCGCTGGACCTCGTCACCTTCTACTCCCGCAACCTCGCCGTGCCGGTGCGCCGCGACGTCGATGATCCCGAGGTGCTGCACGGCAAGGCGCTGTTCCACGACGCGGGCTGCGTCGCCTGCCACCGCCCCAGCTTCGTGACCGCAAGGCTGGAGGATCGGCCGGAGCAGAGCTTCCAGCTCATCTGGCCCTATACCGACATGCTCCTGCACGACATGGGCCCGGACCTCGCCGATGGTCTGGCCGAGGGCCGGGCGTCCGGCGCCGAATGGCGCACCGCGCCGCTCTGGGGTGTCGGGCTGACAGAGACCGTGAACGGCCATACCTATTTCCTGCACGACGGCCGCGCGCGCTCGCTGCTCGAGGCGATCCTGTGGCACGGGGGCGAGGCGGAAGCGGCGCGCACGGCCGTGCAAGACATGACGCCCGAGGAGCGAGCCGCCCTGATCCGCTTCGTGGAGAGCCTGTGATGCGTCTGGCTCTCACCGCGTTGCTTCTGCCGCTCGCCGCCACCGCACAGGAGCCCGCCGATATCGTCGAGGCGCAGGTGGCGGGCTTCATCCGCCCCGGCTTCGCGATGTTCACCGCGGAGGCCGACGCGCTCGCCGCCGCGCCCTGCAACGGGATGGAGGTGGCGTATCACGACGCCTTCGATGCCTGGATGCGCGTGAGCCACCTCCGTTTCGGCCCGACGGAGGAGGCGGAGCGGGGACATGCGCTGGCGTTCTGGCCCGACGCCCGCGGCGCGACGCCCCGGACGCTGTCGGCGCTCATCGCGGCGGAGGATCCGGCGGTCGATGATCCTGCCGCCTTCGCCGAGATCTCCATCGCCGGGCGGGGCTTCTTCGCCCTCGACTGGCTTCTCTTCGACCCTGAGCGGGCGGCACCGGTGCCTGGCACCTACGAGTGCCGCCTCGCCGAGGCGATCGCCGACGACATCGACCGGATTGCCGAGGAGCTGGAGCGCGCCTGGCTCGACGAGACAACCATGATGCGAAGCGCCGGGGCCGAGGGCAACTTTGACTATCTGGTGCCGGAGGAGGCGGTCCGCGCCCTCTACGGTGCGCTCGTCATCGGGCTGGAACTCACCATCGACCAGCGCCTCGCCCGTCCGCTCGGCACCTTCGAGCGGCCGCGCCCCCGCCGCGCCGAGGCCTGGCGCTCTGCGCGTTCGGCGCGCAACGTGGCGCTCTCCGTTGCCGCGCTCGCCGACTATGCCGAGCCGTTCCTGACGGCCGTCGAGGCCGACACTGCCGCCAGCCTGCAAGAGGACTTCGCGCGCGTTCAAGAGCGTCTCGATGCCCTCGACGATCCTGCCTTTGCCGGTGTCGTTACCCCACAGGGTCGCCTGCGGATCGAGGCGATCCAGAGTGCGCTCCGCGAGATCGAGGGCACGCTCGCCACCGAGGTCGCGCCCGCGCTCGGCGTCTCCCAAAGCTTCAATGCGCTGGACGGCGACTGATGCGGCGGCGGTGCTTTCTCAGCGCCCTCGGCGCCTCGGCAGCCCTTCCGCAGGTAAGTTGGGCCGCGGCGGGCAACCCGGAATACCTCGCCGCCGCTCGGCACGGGACCGATCGCTATATGCTCCACGGGCTGCGGGCCGACGGCAGTTCGGCTTTCATCATCGACCTGCCGGGCCGCGGCCACGCCGCTGCCGCCCATCCGCACCGCGCCGAAGCGGTCGCCATCGCTCGCCGCCCCGGTACCTTCGCGTTCGTCATTGACTGCGTGAGCGGCGCCGTGATCTCCCGCCTGACGGCGCCCGAGGGCCGGCACTTCTACGGCCACGGCGCGTTCACCGCGGACGGTGCTACGCTGCTCCTGACCGAGAACGACATCGCGAGCGGGGCAGGGCGGCTGAGCCTCTGGGACGTGGCGGCGGGCTATCGCCGCGTGGCTGAGCTCCCTTCCGGCGGCATCGGCCCCCACGAGATCCTCCGCCGGCCCGATGGTGGCTTCGCCATCGCCAATGGCGGCATCCGCACCCATCCCGACACGGGGCGCGAGAAACTGAACCTCGACACCATGGCGCCCAACCTGACCCTGCTGGATGCCGATTTCCGGCTGGAGCGCCGCGTCGAGCTTCCTCACGCCCTCCACCAGAACTCCATCCGCCACCTCGCGGCGAGACCCGACGGCCAGATCGCCCTCGGCCTCCAGTGGAATGGCGGGAACGAAGCCGTGCCGTCCGTCGCGGTCGTCTTGCCTGACGGTGAGCTCCAGCTCTGCGAGGTTCCAGACGCGCTCGCCCGCCGGATCGAGGGCTACGTCGGCAGCATCGCCTATTCAGGCGACGGAACGCTGATTGCCGCCACCGCGCCGCGCGGCAACTGCCTGATGCTGTTCGACCCGGCGACCGGAGACCTCGCGCAGGTTGAACCCGGCATCGACATCTGCGGCGTGGCGGCCACAGCCACCGGCCTCATCGCGACTCAGGGTGATGGCACCATCCGATGGCTCCCTGGCGCGAGCCGTGACACGCTCCAAGCCGACCTCGCTTGGGACAACCACCTAGTCGCGATCAGGTGATGCCGAGATGTCGTCGCAGCTTCTCTAGTTTGGCCTTTTGGCCCACTCGTCCCGCTCCGGGTCGTTTTCCAGTTGCAGCGGCACGCCGTGGGGTGTGGCGGCGGCGGCGCGGGCCCAGGAGGCGGTGAGGGCGGTGATCTCCTCCGGCGAGGCGATGCCGCGCTCCACCATCAGGGCGGTCAGCGTCTCGGCCCAGTGATCGAAGTAGTCCGAGGCGTCGGCCGCGCCGCTCGTCCGCAGCACACCGAACCGCTCCGCCCAGTCGGTCCAGGGCAGGTGCCCGGCCTCGTTCAGGGCCACCGTGAGGGCGAAGACCTGCGCGTGCCAGGGCTCGGCGAAGGGCGGCGCGTCGAGGTCAGGCAGGCTCAAGGTAGCTCTCCCACAGATCGGCCGAGACGGTGAGCGCGGGGTCGCCGTCCGGCCCCCAGAGCGCGCGGCCCTCGAAGACCACGGTGTAGAGGTGCTGCGGCTGCTCGCCGCCGCCATGGGCGTTGGTGTCGGGGAAGACGTGGGCGCCGTGCCGCGCCTCGACCCGCCCGACGCAGCCGCGCACATAGCCCGGCATGCGGATGTGGCCCGGCGGCTGAAGGTTGCGGGCGCGGACCTGCGCGCCGATGTCGAAGCGGGGCTCCGCCGCCCCCTCCCGATCCGTCGGGCCGCCGGAGGCGAGCACCTGCGGCACCCGCTCCGCCGGTAGCCTCCGTTCGGGCCGCAGGCCGGGGCGGGGCGCGGCGCCCGCTAGCTCCTCGGCGGTGATCTCGCCATGCCGCTCGAGCAGCGCGATCAGCGCCGTCAGCCAGATGCGGTAGTACGAAAAGCTGAGGTAATCGGTCCAAGGCAGGCTCTCACGCGCATGGCGGCTTTCATCGAGGGTCCAGTGGCCGAGCGCGCCGCAGCAGAGCGTGATGCCGAGCACCCGCGCCTCCCATTCGGCATGAAAGAGCGGCTCGTCCGCCTCGGGCGCCACCGGGCCGAAGCCCATGCGCCCGCCGAGGTCCTGTGGCCCGTTCACGGGGTCACCGCCAGCCCGGTGCCGATCATCGCGTCGCGCGTCACGAGCGCTGCCAGCGCCTCCGCGTCGAGGCCCTCGGTGCCCGCGGGCCGCTCCGGGATCACGAGGTAGCGCAGCTCGGCGGTGGAATCCCAGACGCGGACCTCGGTCTCCGCCGGCAGCGCCACCCCGAACTCCGCCAGTACCGCCCGCGGCTCGCGCACCACGCGGGCGCGGTAGGGCGGGGACTTGTACCAGGTGGGCGGCAGGCCGAGCACCGGCCACGGGTAGCAGGAGCAGAGCGTGCAGACGACCATGTTGTGCAGGCCGGGCTCGTTGAAGACGGCCTGCATGTGCTCGCCCTGCCGCCCGGTGAAGCCGAGCTCCGCGATCGCCGCGGTGGCATTTTCCCGCAGCCGCCCGGCGAACGCGGGATCGGTCCAGGCGCGGGCGACGACGGCCGCACCGTTCTTCGGGCCGACCTTCTCGGAATAGGTCTCGATGATCGCGTCGACGGCGGCCGGGTCGATCAGGCCCTTTTCCACCAGCAGCGTCTCCAGCGCGCGGGTGCGGGCCGTCATCTCGTCGTAGTCGGGGTCGTGATGGTCGTGAGGCATGCCGAAATGCTACGCCATCGTCTCCTCAATGTAACGATTCTTGCGGTTCGTTGCTGTTCTGCGCGCCCGGCGGATATACGCTCATGACCGAGGAGGGTGACCATGGCCGATGCGCTCAGGGGCGGCATCATCATCAACGAGATCCTGGCGGATCCGACCGGTTCCGGCGTGTCGACCGATACGGACGGCGACGGGACCGCGCGTGGCGCGGATGAATATGTCGAGCTCCTGAACACCAGCGCGAGCGCCATCGATGTCGGCGGCCTGGAGTTCTGGGACGCGCAGCGCGACAACTGGTTCACCATCCCCGACGGCACCATCCTCCAACCCGGCGGCACGCTCACGGTCATCCGCAACGCCCGTCCGGCGGGGACCCTGCCGGGCGACGGCGTGACCGACATCGCCTTCGACGCGGATTTCGGCAACGGGGTGCTGAACAACAACCGCGACAACGTCGTGATCTACGATCCCGACGCGAACGAATTCATCCAGGCGACCTACAACAACGACACGCTCGACGATCCCACGACCGGCAGCAACTATGCCGGCTTCCCGTCGGATGCGACGCGGGTGGGCGCCGGGGAGAACTTCGGCACCGATATCGACGGTCGGTCGATCCAGCGAGGGCCGAACGGGAACGACGACTTCTTCAACGATCTCGACTCCACGCCGGGTGCTGGCAATGTCTGCTTCACCCCCGGCGTGCGGATCGCGACGCCCACGGGCGCCTGTCCGGCGGAGCTGCTGCGGCCCGGCGATCTGGTCGTGACGCGCGATGCGGGGGTGCGCGCCGTCCGCTGGGTCGGCGGGCGGCATCTGCCGGTGGAGGAGTTGCGGGCCGCGCCCCACCTTTGCCCGATCCGCATCTCCGCCGGGGCGCTGGGGCAGGGGCTGCCGCGGCGCACCCTGCATCTCTCCCCCCAGCACCGGATCCTGCGGCCCGGGCCGCTGCTGGAACTGGGGCTGGCGGAGGTGCTGGTGGCCGCCAGGCACCTCGTGGGCCGTCCCGGCATCCGCCAGCTCGCGCCGGAGGAGGGGGTGCACTACCTCCACTTCGCGCTCGACGCCCATCACGTGGTCTTCGCCGAAGGGGTTCCGGCGGAGACGCTGCATTTCGGGGCGGAGGCGCGGCGGGTGCTCGGCCCCGGCCAGATGGCGGAGTTGCGGCAGGTCTTTCCCGATCTCGACCTGACCGGGCGGCGCACCGCACGCCCGGTGCTCGACGGGCTGCACGCCCGCCTTGCGCGCTAGGTCCGCGCCCGCTCGAACTCCTCCCATGCCGCCTCGAAGGTCGCGAAGTCCATGCCGCTCTTCGCTGCGTCGAGGATGATCCGCTCGGTCGACATCAGCTTGTCGATCGCGGCGGTCATCTGGGAGATCAGCGGCTCCGGGATCACCACCGCGCCGTGCCGGTCGGCGTGGACCAGCTCGCCGGGCGCGACCGTGAGGTTGTGGATCGTGACCGGCGTGTCGATGTCGGTGACATGGACGAAAGCGTGGCTCGGCCCGATGGAGCCTGCCACCACCGGATAGCCCTCCGGCAAATCGCCGAGGTCCCGCATCACCCCGTTGGTCAGTGTCCCCGACAGGCCGAAGGCCTTGTGGATGTTCGTGTTGATCTCGCCCCAGAAGGCCCCGACCGCGTTGGGAAAATCCTGATCCTCCACGACGCAGAGCGCGGGCCGCGGCCCCTCGCTCATGTAGCGGTAGTAGTCCATCCGCATCTGCCGCACCTTCTCCGCCTCGGCCAGCGAGGGAACCTTGGCCGCGATCTTCGCGGTGCGGGCATAGCCCACCAGAACCTCACCGGGGGCGGAGGCGAGCATGGTGCCGCGGGTGAAGCGGTTGAAGCCGCGGCGGCCCTCCGCCACCTCGATCGCGTTGCACACGGTGGGGGTGTCGACGCTCTTCAGAAGCGTCAGCAGGGCGTCGTCCATCATGCCTCCAGCCAGCGGGTGAGTGCTGCGTTCGTCTCCTCCGGGCGCTCCAGCACGGGGAGGTGCCCGGCGCCCGCGACGACCGTAAGGGTTGAGTTGGGCAGAAGTGAGTCCATCAGCTCGTGCCGGTCGAGGGGGCAGAGCACATCGTGTTCGCCGCAGAGCACGAGGGCCGGAATGTCGAGCGTTTTCAAAACCTCCTGCCGGTCGGGCCGGGTCTGGAGCGCGCGCGACTGCGCGATGAAGACCTCGGGGCCGAGGCCCAGCGCCATCTCCATGCACAGGTCGAGGATCGCCTGCTTGCCCGGCCCGTCCGCGAGGTAGCGCGGCTTCATCTCGTCCCGCATCACCTCGCGCAGGCGACCCCCACGCACCGCCTCGATCTGCGGCTCACGCGCGGCGCGTACCTCCGGCAGCTCGGCCCGCGGATTGGTGTCCATGAGCGCGATCCGCTCGATCCGCTCGGGCGCCTGTGCCGCGATCTCCATCGCCACGATCCCGCCCATGGAGAGGCCCGCGAGGGCGAAGCGGGGCGGGGCCTGCGCAAGGATCTGCGCAGCGATCTCCTCCGTCGTCTCCGCCCGCATCGGCGCCACGTGGATGGCCCGCGCTCCCGAAAACGCCGCGATCTGCGGGGCAAAGAGCCGCGCATCGCACATCATGCCGGGGATCAGGAGGAGCGGCGCCATGCCTTCATCTTTCCCCAAATACGCCCGCTCCGGCGGCCATCAGGCGGCGAGATCGGCGCCGGCGCGCATCGTGCGCAGCTTCTCCCAGCAGATCTCGGGGTCCACAGCGCCGAAGCCCGCGAAGGTTCCGAAGCCGCAATCGGAGCCCGCAACGACCCGTTCGTTACCGAAGGTATTTGTAAATCTCTCAAGGCGTTGCGCGACGAGATTCGGGTGCTCCACGAAGTTCGTCGTCGTGTCCACGACACCGGGCACGAGCACCCGATCCTCCGGGATCTCGCCCGCGCGTTCGGTGAACACCTCCCACTCATGGGCGTGGCGGGGGTTCGACGTTTCGAACAGCAGGTACGTCGCCTTCGCCCTCAGCAGCGTCGGCAGCACCTTCGCCATGTCGATATCGCAGACATGCGGGCCTTCGTAATTGCCCCAGCAGATGTGGATGCGGACCCGGTCCTGCGGGACATTGGTTAACGCGTGGTTCAGCGCCTCCACGTGCGTTTCGGCAACGTTGATAAATTCTTCATCTGAAAGATCGGTAAACAGCATGTGGCGCGACAGGGCGAGGTCGGGGCAGTCGAGTTGCAGATCGAGGCCCGCGGCCACAATCGTCTCGTATTCCTCCCGCATCGCGTCGGCGAGGGCGGCGAGGTACGCCTCCCGGCTCGGATAGAAATCGTTCTGCAGGAACAACGAGATGACGCCCGGGGAGGCCGCGTTCATGAAGCCGCGCTCCGCCCCGTGCTCGGCCATCGCGGCCTTGAGATTGGCGATGTCCTTCTGCAACTCGCCCTGACCCTTGGAGCGGACCTCGCCGGTACACATGGGCCGGGCATATTGGGGCGTACCGCCGGACTCCGCTATCCGCTTGAGAAAGCTGGGAAACATCTTGAGGTCGGCGGGTGCGTTGCGCGGGCTGTCGCCGGAGAAGCCGGTATAGCGATCCTTCACATAGGTGGCGTAGGAGATCTTCGACGTCTCCCCGTCGGAGACGATGGACACGCCCGCATCCACCTGTTTTCGCACGGTTTCGGAGACGTTGCGGGTCATGATCGCATCGAACTCGGCCGCGTCATAGTCTTCGCCGTTCTCCCGGGCGAAGATCATGTCCACGACCTCCTGCGTCCGGGGGAGGGAGCCTGCATGGGTCGTCGCGATCTTAACCATTGTGAAGCTCCCGTTCATCTTCGTGACCGCACCGGGGCGCGTATGACATGCGTATGATTTGCGTATGACAAGCGTATGCCATCGCGTATGGCGCGCCGAGAGGTTAACGGCGCTTTGCAATCGTATGCAAGCGGCCTCAGCGCGCGCAGGGTAGGCCGATTGCGTGAGGTCCCGCCGCTTTGGCCGGGACGGTTCCGGCCCCGCCTATTGACCAGCCGCATGGCCGGGGGCATCTCGTGCCGCAGTGCAACGAGGGAGACGGTGATGCGCGAGAAGGTCCGGCAACTGGTCGACCACCCGCTGTTCGAGCGGGCGGTGATCGGGCTCATCGTCTTCAACGCGATCATCCTCGGGATGGAGACGTCGGCCTCGATTATGGAGCGGGCGGGCACGGTGCTGGTCGCGATCGACCGGATCATCGTGGGTATCTTCGTCATCGAACTGGGCTTGCGCTTCTATGCCGGGCCGCGCCGTTTCGCGCGCGATCCGTGGCGCTGGTTCGACACGGTGGTGGTGCTGATCTCCGTCATGCCGGCGACGGGGGCGATGAGCGTGCTGCGCGCCTTCCGCATCCTGCGAGTGCTTCGGCTGGTCGCCAACGTGCCCGCCATGCGCCGCGTGGTGACGGGGCTGCTGGAGGCGCTGCCCGGCATGGGGTCGATCGTCATGCTGCTGGGCCTGATCTTCTACGTCTTCGCGGTGATCTGCACGAAGGCGTTCGGCGCGGCGTTTCCGGAGTGGTTCGGGACGCTCGGCGCCTCGGGCTACACCCTCTTTCAGATCATGACGCTGGAAAGCTGGTCGATGGGCATCGTGCGCCCGGTGATGGAGGAGTTTCCCTGGGCCTGGGCGCTGTTCTTGCCGTTCATCCTGGCGACGGCCTTCACGGTACTGAACCTCTTCATCGGCGTGATCGTGGACGCGATGCAGTCGGAGCACGCGGCGGAGGCGGCGGCGGAGCGCGAGGGGCTGCAGAGCGATAACGAGAAGATCCTGTCGGAACTTGCGGCCCTGCGCGACGAGGTCCGGGCGCTGCGGGGGGCCGGGGCGGAGCGGTAGGGGGGTGGGGAGAAGGTGCTCACCTGAACTTTAACAGTGCCTAGGGCCGCGCCCGACCTGGAGGGCGCTCTTGGGACTTGATTGCAGTGTCCGCGCTCTCGAGGATCGATGTCGCTTGTTCAATGAACGACTTCGCCAACGCGCCCTCCGGGGGAGGGTGATCGGGCTTCCCGGAAATCGTCCAGTGGACGATTTCGCTCGATCACGGGCGGAGCCCCGGGCGGGCGCGGCCCGGCGGTGCCGCCGGGCGGAAGGGTGCTTCGAAGTACTACCACCCCGGACTTGATCCGGGGTCTCTTGTTTGTGGGTGCCTTGTTCTGAGCGGTCCCGGCTCTGCGGCCGGGACGGTCGTGGGGTGGAGGTGGAACTGAATTGACGCGCTCGATGATCGGGAGATCCTCGGGTCAGGCCCGAGGATGACGCCTTTGCCCGTGGTCATGCTCCGGCTCCGATCGGAGCATCTCCTTCGCCTCACTCCTCTGGCGTGTTCAACTCGTTCGCCGTGATCTGGCGCACTTCTGCATCGAGCGGAGTGACCTCCGCGATGCGGTCGCCGTGGGGGGCGATGGAGAGGCCCTCGAACTTGCGGGCCTGGGGCAGGACGCGGGTCTCGGCCGTGGCCACGGTCTGGTTGTAGTCGCGCACGGTGTTCGAGATCGACTTGCCCAGCTTCTCCAGCCGGTCGCCGAGTGTTCCGAAGCGCTTGTAGAGTTCCTGCGCGAGGTCCGTTGCCTTCTGTGCGTTCTCGCTCATCCGCTCCTGCTGCCAGCCATAGGCCACCGATTTCAGGAGGGCGATCAGCGTGGTGGGCGTCGCCACGATCACCTTGTTGCGGATCGCGTCCTCGAAGAGCGTGGGGTCGGCGGAGAGGGCGGCGGAGTAGAACGCCTCGCCCGGGATGAACATCACGACGAAATCGGGCGAGCCCGCGACGGCGTCGAAATAGGACTTCTGGGCCAGCCCCTTCATCTGCGTGCGGAGCTGGCGGGCGTGGTGGTCGAGGGCCGCGGTCTTCTCCGGCCCGTCCTCCATGCCCGCGGCGGTGAGGAAGGCGTCGAGCGGGGTCTTCGCGTCGATCACGATGCGCTTGCCGCCGGGCAGGTTGACGGTGGCGTCGGGGCGGCGCTGGTCGCCCGCGATCTCCACCGCCTTCTCCATGTGGAAGTCGACATGGTCGACCATCCCCGCCATCTCGACCACCTGGCGGAGCTGGAACTCGCCCCAGTTGCCGCGGGTCTTGGGGGCGCGGAGTGCTGTGACGAGGCGGTGGGTTTCGGAGGTCAGGCGCTGCTGGCCCTCGGCCAGCGTCGTGACCTGCTGGCGGATGGTGGCATAGGCGCTCTCGCGCGCCTTCTCCATCTCGCGGGTCTGGGCCTCGAACTTGGTGAGGTTGTCGCGGATCGGCTGGAGGAGCTGGTTGATGTCCGCCTGCCGCTTGCCGAGATCGGCGTCGGCGGCTTCCTTGTGCTTCTCGAAGCGCTCGGTGACGGTGTTGAGGAAGCGCTCGGCATTGGTGTCGAGGGCGCGGCGGGCGAGTTGGTCGAAGCTCTGCTCCAGCGTCTTCTGCGCGCCGCGCAGCTCTTCGAGGCGGGCGGCGTGGTTTTCGCGCTCGGACTTAAGGGCGGCTTCGAGGCGGGCGGCGGTGGTCTCTGCGGCGCGCAGGACGTCCGTGGTCTCGTCGAGGCGATCCTTGTAGTCCTCGGCGAGGGCGGCGCGCTCCTCCATGCGGGCGAGTTCGGTTTCGCGGGCGGTGCGCAGGGCGGCCTCCTCGGCGGCGGCCTCGCGGTGGGCGTCGGCGGCGGCGCGGATCTCGGCGGCCTCGCGGCGGAGCGTGCGCACGGAGATGAGGCCGCGCAGGAGCCAGCCGAGGATCAGGGCGGCGAGGGCGGCCACCCACCATTCGGCGAGGATCGGGTAGCTGGCGAGGATGTCTTCGATCTGCTGCTGCATCGTGGTCCGTTCGTGGTGCCGACCCGCCCGGGCAGAAGGCCCGGGCAGCGCCCGACCCTCCCCACGGGAGGGCGCTTCACGCCCACCCAGGGTCGGGCGCTGCCCTCCGTCCGGTCTCGGATCCCAATTGCTCGATGGACCATACAGAGAACATCCCGTCCACGCACCCGGTATTTCGGGTTTCGCCCCCGAGCCGTGGCCGCTATACCGCCCCCGGACCAGCCGAGGAGAAGATCATGGCCAATGTCGTCGTCGTGGGTGCCCAGTGGGGCGATGAGGGCAAGGGCAAGATCGTCGACTGGCTCTCGGAACGCGCCGACGTCATCGCCCGCTTCCAGGGCGGGCACAATGCGGGCCACACGCTGGTCATCGACGGCACGGTCTACAAGCTGCACGCGCTGCCCTCCGGCGTGGTGCGGCCTGGCAAGCTCTCGGTCATCGGCAACGGCGTGGTGCTCGACCCCTGGCACCTGGTGGAGGAGATCGCGACGGTCCGTGCGCAGGGTGTGGAGATCACGCCCGAGACGCTGATGATTGCGGAGAACACGCCGCTGATCCTGCCCATCCACGGTGAGCTCGACCGGGCGCGGGAGGCGCAGAACTCGGTTGCGAA
This sequence comes from Pontivivens ytuae, assembly GCF_015679265.1. Taxonomy (NCBI): domain Bacteria; kingdom Pseudomonadati; phylum Pseudomonadota; class Alphaproteobacteria; order Rhodobacterales; family Paracoccaceae; genus Pontivivens; species Pontivivens ytuae. Next base: position 4,148,121 of record NZ_CP064942.1, on the reverse strand, counting down.
GATCGGCACCACGGGCCGCGGCATCGGCCCCGCCTACGAGGACAAGGTCGGCCGCCGCGCGGTACGGGTCGCGGACCTCGCCGACCGGAAGACGCTGGAGACGCGGGTGGACCGCGCGCTCGTCCACCACGACGCGCTGCGCAAAGGCCTCGGCATGGAGCCGGTGGACCGCGACGCGCTGCTGGCAAACCTGCGGGAGATCGCGCCGCAGATCCTGCCTTATGCGGCACCGGTCTGGAAGGCGCTGAGCGAGAAGCGCAAGGCAGGCAAGCGGATCCTCTTCGAAGGGGCGCAGGGCGCGCTGCTCGATATCGATTTCGGGACATACCCGTTCGTCACCTCGTCCAATGTCATCGCGGGGCAGGCGGCGACCGGCGTAGGCATCGGGCCGGGCTCGGTCGACTTCGTGCTCGGCATCGTGAAGGCCTATACCACGCGGGTGGGCGAGGGGCCGTTCCCGACGGAGCTCGACGATGCGGACGGGCAGCGGCTGGGCGAGCGCGGACACGAGTTCGGCACGACGACGGGCCGCAAGCGGCGCTGCGGCTGGTTCGACGCGGTGCTGGTGCGCCAGACCTGCGTGACCTCGGGGGTGAACGGGATCTCGCTCACGAAGCTCGACGTGCTCGACGGGTTCGAGCGGATCCGGATCTGCACCGGGTACGAGCTCGATGGCGAGCGGCTCGACTACCTGCCTACGGCGGCGGACGCGCAGGCGCGCTGCGTGCCGGTCTACGAGGAGATGGAGGGCTGGTCAGGCTCCACTGCGGGCGCGCGGAGCTGGGCCGACCTGCCGGCGGAGGCCATCAAGTACGTGCGCCGGGTCGAGGAGCTGATCGGCTGTCCGGTCGCGCTGCTCTCGACCTCGCCCGAGCGGGACGACACGATCCTCGTCACCGATCCGTTTGCGGATTGATGGACGACGCCACCTAACTGTCTCGCCCGATCGGGGCTCCGCCCGTGATCAAGCGAAATCGTCCACTGGACGATTTCTTGGAAGCTTGATCACCCCTCCCCACGGGAGGGCGCTTTTGCGACCGACCAAGCTTCACTGAGTCCTTGATGCGTGAACACGTTTCAAGCTGATGAAGGGCCTCGAAGCGCCCACCCAGGGTCGGGCGCTGCCCTACGCTTTTCGTGCGTTGGGTGGGATCGGTCCCGGCGCGTTGGCCGGGACGGTGGCAAAGGGTACCGCCCCGGACGTGATCCGGGGCCTTTCGGCTGCCCGAGTGCCGCAGGTGCACACGTATAGGTTGCATTGCGGCGTGGGTCGTTTCACACTTTCCCGAGACGCGCGGTGGGGGCAACGCCGCGCCTTTGGGGAGGTGAGGGTGCGTTTCGTCCCGTTGCTGACAGCTTTTCTGTGCCTCGCGGCTCCGGCCGCCGCCGAGATCCGCGTGATCGTGGAGCGGCAGGAGGACACGACCGCCATCTATATCCGCGTGCCTGCGGGCCAGCTCCAGGATCTCTTCGGCCCGCCCGCCGAGATCTTCGGCCCGCCCGAAGGCGGCGTGCTGATGGAGGAGTTCGGCGAGATGGGGGAGACGGTCTGGACCGATCCCGACACCGTCTTCGCCGCCGTCGAGGTCGAGCGGGACGGAGAGCCTCTGACGGCCGAGGGCATCTCCATGATCTTTCAGCCGCCCGCGCTGATCCTGCCCTTTGCCGAGCCGTGGGACGCGACCGTCGCCATCGCCGTCTGCACCGTCGCGCTGCCGATCGATCCGGTGCCGCTTGAGACACTGACGCTCTATACCGGCTACGTCCTGCCGAGCGATGCGGAGGGCGCGCCCATCGACATCCGCTTCCCGGCCACCGGGCGCCTGCCGCTGGAGATCGAGGTGGTGGAGTATGGCGGGGAGACGGCGCGGCCGCCGCGCCGCATCACCCTCGTTGACGGTGGCACGCTGGTGCTGTTCCCCGAACCTTACGCCATGAGCGTCGAGCGGGTGCGGCAGTCGGGCTATATGCTCGCTTTCGTCGCCCTCGTGCTGGTGGGCCTCGCGATCTCCGAACGGAAGGCGCGGTCATTGAAGCGTCATGCAAGCGACATGCACCGGGTACGCTAGCGTCACGCAAACCTGACATCCTGACAGCTCCACATGACAGGAGGGTCGGGACCATGCAGAAACTGATGATCTCCACGGCGCTGTGCCTCGTCGCGGCAGCGGCCTGGGGCAAGGACGCGTCCTATATCGGCGGCGTGCATGTCGTTCCGGGCGAGGGTGGGGAGACGGCGCGCGGCACCGTCTTCCTCGACGAGAACCGCAACTCCGTCTTCGACGAGGGGGAGCAGGGGATCGCGGGGGTCCAGGTCTCCAACGGGCGCGAGGTGGTGCTGAGCGGCGACGACGGCTCCTACGCGCTGCCGGCCTACGAGGACATGAACCTCTTCATCACCAAGCCCGCGGACTATGCCGTGCCGGTCGACGAGGTGATGGTTCCGCAGTTCAACTACGTCCACAAGATCGCGGGTTCGCCCGACCTGCGTTATGGCGGGATCGCACCGACCGGGCCATTGCCTGCGGAGGTCAACTTCCCGCTGATCGAGGATGAGGTGGGCGAGGCATTCTCCTGCCTCGTCTTCGGCGACGCGCAGCCCTATTCGAACCGCGAGATTGGCTATGTGCGCGACACGGCGGGCCGGATGCTCGCCAACCGCGACAATGACGGGACCGAGTGCCTGATCTTCGAGGGCGATGTGATGGGGGACGACCTGTCGCTCTATCCCCGCTTCAAGCAGATCATCTCGGTCGGCGAGACGCCGCAATACTTCGTGGCGGGCAACCACGACCTCGACTTCGATGCGGAGGACGACCAGCACTCCTTCGACACGTTCCGGCGGGAGTGGGGGCCGGAATACTACTCCTTCGACATCGGCAACGTGCATTTCGTGGTGCTCGACAACGTGCGCTACCCCTGCAACGGCGTGGACGACCACCCGTTCTGCGACCCGGCGGAGGATCCGGACTACAACGGCGTGATCCACGACCGGCAGCTCACGTGGCTGGAGAACGATCTGGCCAACGTCCCCGAGGACAAGCTGATCGTCATCAACACCCACATCCCCCTGGTCACCTTCACCGACAACGAGGCGCAAAAGCATCAGACGGACAACCTCGACGAGCTCTACGCGATCCTCGGCGAGCGTCCGGCGCTGGGGCTCTCGGGCCATACCCACACGACCGAGCAGATCCTGATCGACGACCACTACGAAGGGTGGGAGGAGAACACCGGCACCGGTCCCGCGCAATTCCACCAGATCGTGACCGGCGGGCTGTCGGGCTCCTGGTGGATCGGGGATCTGAACGACGACGGCATCCCGCACGGGACGCAGCGGCTCGGCAGTCCTCGCGGCTACTACCGCATCGACTTCAACGGGTCGGATTACACGGATACGTATCTCACCTTCACCGGGGATGAGAGCGAGCAGATGCACGCCTCCTTCAACACCCCGCGCTTCCGTGACTGGGCGACGGCACTGCTCGCCTATGCCGAGATCTACGACGTGCCGACGGACGTGACGCCGCCGGTGACGATCAACGATCTGGGCGACATGTACATGCTCACCACCGAGGATCTGGAGGAGGGCACCTGGGTCGCGGTCAACGTCTGGAACGGCTCGGGCGACAGCACGGTCGAGGTCTCGATCAACGGTGGCGAACCGCTGGTGGGCGAGCGCACGCAGACCGCCACGGGTGAGGAGAAGAACCGCGGACCGGAGTTCGCCGACCCGCTCGCCATGGCACGCCAGTCCACCAACGGCCGCATGACCGTCCGCTCCGCCCAGGGCGGGGACGACACGGCAGGCTTTCAGAGCTGGCAGGGCACGCAGTGGACCGGCGTCGCCGGCCCGTTCCGACGCTGGATGCTGACGGACAACTCCAATCACCTGTGGCGCGTCGACCTGCCCGCCGACCTGCCGGTGGGCGTCCACATGATGGAGGTGCGCACGGTCGATCGCTACGGGCGGGAGTACACGCTGAGCCAGCCCTTCGAGATTGTGGAGGAGCTGCCGCCCCTCGATTGGCAGGACTGGGAGGAGGCGTCCGAGTGACGCCGCGCCCCGCCTGAAAAACGGATGCGCCGGGGCTTGCACTGCCCCGGCGCATCGCTATAACGCAGCCTCACGGTGGGGTGGCCGAGTGGTCGAAGGCGCACGCCTGGAAAGTGTGTAGGCGGGAGACCGTCTCCAGGGTTCGAATCCCTGTCCCACCGCCATCCTTCTTTCGCGAATGTCACGATAGATCGCTGCAACCGCTGATTTTGGCGGTCGGGGCGCGTTGTGCCATCTGATCGCGGGATCGGCCGATCGGGCTCCGGATTCTGAAACTCTGTCAATCGGATAGCCTCGGTGCCCTTCGCCGGATCGTCCTGTTGACGCGGGTCCGGCTGTAGAAACCCCGCCACAGTGCTTTGCACGCTGTGCGGGAAGCGCATCTCCGGCGTTGTACCTGCGCGCAATAAGATATATGACATTTTCATATTGCGAAGATTTACGCATTCTGCATCCTCTCCACCGCGCTGCGGTGGCGCGCACAAGGCGGGCGCGGACGGGGTTCGGGTTGCTCGGTCTCCGCCAGGCGAGCGGCTGGGGGCTGCGCTGGTCCGAACAGTTCGAGTGAAGTCGGCAGTGCGATGCGCAGAGGTATGAATACGATTGCAAACATAAGTCCATCCTTCGTCGCGCAGATGCGGGGCGACTGCGGGCTGTCCGCGCACGAGGCCTGCGACGCCGATGACGGGCACCTCCGGCACTGGTCGATCCATGGTGTCGTGGCGCGCTGTCTCGACCTGCCGGGCGGCGGTGAGGTGGCCCTGCCTTTTGCAAAATGCGAAGATGTGCTCGTCTCGACCTCCGTCGGCGACTGCCGGAAGGCGGGGTCCGGTGCCGGCGGCATGCTGCAGGTCTCGACCCTCCTGGGTGACGCGGACGGGACGGCGGCGCGCTATGTCAGTTTGTGCTTTCCGTCGGCCGATGTCGGCTACCGGCGGCAGTGTCATCCCGCGCATCTGGAGCTGGGTGGGGAGAGCTCGCTGGGTCTCGTCTTGCGTGCGACGCTCGATGCGGCGTTCAGCCGGATGCCCGATTGTCCACCGGACGAGGCGCGCGATCTCGTGGCCGCGATCGCCGGGACGCTGCGCATGGTGCTCGCCACCTGCCGCGGGCTGGAGTGCCGCAGGGCTGCCCCCTCGGCCGCGCGGCGCGACGAGATCTGCCAGTTCATCATCGACAACAGCCGCCAGGACGGGATCAGCGCTGACACGCTGTGCCAGCGCTTCGGCCTGTCGCGCGCCACGCTCTACCGCCTCTTCAAGGAGGAAGGCGGCCTGATGAACTTCATCGCCAAGGTGCGGATGGATCAGATCGTGGTCCAGTTGCGCGCGACCCCGCGGGAGCATGGCGCGGTCTCCCGCATTGCGCGGGAGTGGAACTACTATGACACGCCCAATTTCTATCGACTGTTCAAGCGGCATACCGGGATGGTGCCGGGGCGGATCCTGGGAGCGGATCTGGTGCCGGACGGGGTGGCGAATGGGATCAAGATGCGATCGTATGGATAACAGTTTCGAGATGCTTCTTGCCGCTGAGTTCAGTTCAATGCGTTTTAAATGAGCAATTTAAGTCTGGGAAAGCCTCTCCCACCTTCCTCATAAAATATCATATTGATAATAAATGGGGTGCGCGCTACCGTCGCTGAGCGCCCGCGCCGGATCCTTCGGCGCCGGGGTGAGAGGCTCGGAGGCGGATCATGCGCAATGCATCATTCGAGGTGTCGTGGACAGACGGTGAGGTGCTGCGGGTCGCCGCCGCGGTTCGGTCATGACCAAGGCGTTTCCGCTCGCGGATCTGTCGGCCGGGCTGAAGCTGGAGACGCGGATCCGCAAGGCGTTGATGCGCGCGGGCTCCAGCGACGGCGGCGCGATCCTGGTTGCGAGCTCCCCCGAGACCGGCGGCATCGTGTCGTCGGACGCCATCATGCGCGCGCTCGTCTCCGCCGTGGTGCGCGGTGAGGAGCTGGCCGCACCGACGCGCGCGGATCGGCGGATCCGGGTGAAGAAGCCGCTCGTCCCGCCGTCCCGCCGCAAGATGCGGTTGGGCGGGCGGCTGACGGTCAGTGTCCTGCCGGAGATTTCGGAGCCTGCCCACGCCCAGCACCTGATGGAGCTGGTGCGGGACGGGGTGCTATGCGTCGCGCCGATCAATGTGAAATCGGCGAATGCCATCGCCTTCCGGCTGATCGGGCTCGGGGTCGCACCGATGGACCTGGCTGAGCCCGGTATCCTGCGCCTCCTCATGGCGCCGCGGGCGGTACCGATGCTGTGCGCCGGATGCGCCCGCCCGGTGGAGCCGCCCGCCCACGTTCCCTTCGGCCGCGGCATTCCGCGGAGCCTCAGCCGGCGGCAGCTCTGGATGCGCGATCCGCGGGGTTGTCATTTCTGCAACGGGTCCGAGCCGCGGCGGGCGTCGATCGGCCCGGGATGCTCGGGCACGCTGGTCCTCGGCGAGATCATCGAGCCGACGCAGCGCTACCTCTCCCATGTCGAGTTCGGGGACGTCGTCGCCGCGCGGGCGCACTGGCTGCGGCCGCTGAGCCGGGGCGGGATGGACGGCCTGACGCTGAGCTCCGCGATCTGGAATGCGGCGGTGGCGGGCCTCGTCGATTTCCGGGAGGCGGAAGGCATCGAAAACGCCGGCTGAGGCCGCGATTTCGTTGACCCATGCCAAGTCAATTGATATCAAATTGATAATAATATGGATCGAATCAATGGATCCTCAAGCACGCCATCTTTGACCGTGAGGACGGAAATGACTGACGTATCAGTAAAAGATATTACTGGCTCGCTGAAGAGTCTCGACCTGCGGCCCGCCATGCTGGGTGGACATCGACTCGAAGGCATCTCATTTTCTCAAAAAGATATTGAAGCGGATCCGGCAATGGCAGGCCTGCCTCAGCGCCGGATCGAGGTTCCGACCGGTCGCGCGGCGCGGTTGAAGTTCCTGAAGGACTGGGCACGGACGCAGCGGCGCAACGTGCTCTCGGGCGGGCTGGTGAGCCTCCTGATCCTGCCGGCGGCCGCCGCCCAGGCGCAGGCCGATAGCGCGCCCTCGGTCGAGGATATCGTCGAGATCGCGGTGCAGGAGGACGGCAGCCTGCTGGTGACCACGAGCGATGGCGGCGTGTTCCAGGTCGCGGCGGGCGACTACAGCGTGAATGCTGACGGTGAATATCTGATCCAGGCGGATGCAATGGTCCCTGCCGAGGCCGCAACTGCATCCGTGGCGCCGATCGCGGGGGCAATCGGCGCACTCGCAGCGGGCGTTGCCGCTGCAGCTGGAGGCGGCGGCAGTGGTGGAGGAGGTGGAGACAGCTCCTCCCCACTGTCCGGCGTCGTGATCGACGGCTACATCTCGGGCGCGACGGTGTTCGGGGACACGAACGACAACGGCGTGTTCGACGTCGGCGAGGCGTCGACGACGACGGATGCGCAGGGGCGGTTCAGCCTCGACGTGGATCCCGGAACGACCATCGTGTCCCAGGGCGGGACGGACGTGCTCACCGGTCTCGCCTTCGAGGGAACGCTGACCGCCCCGGCAGGCTCCACGGTCCTGTCGCCGGTCACGACGCTGGTCGCGCGGCTCGTCAATGGCGGACGCACGGTCGACGAGGCGCTGACGCAGGTGCGCACGGCGCTCGGGCTCGAAGACGACACGGACATCCTGAACTCGGACCCGATCGCCGACAGCAACTCCGACCTGTTCGCGGCCGGTGTGAAGGTCGCCAACATCGTGTCGGCCGGCGTGGCCAACGGCGCCACCGAGAGGGACGTCGTGGATGCGCTGGCGAACGCGGTGGGCAGTGCCACGGGCGGCGACACGCTCAACAACGGCACCACGATCACGACCGTCCTGAACAACGCGCTGACCGCGAGCGGTGCCACGGCGAAGAGCGATACCAGCGCGGTCGGCTCCACGGTGGCCAACGCGAACAACGTGATCGACACGCGGGCCGACAATGACGACATCGACGGCGTCGCCGATGTTCAGCAGATCGTGCAGAGCGACATCGCCGAAGACATCGAAGACGGCGAAGTGACCAGCGAGGTGTCCACCGGGGACATCGAGGACAAGGCTGACAATGCGGTCGATGTCGTAGATGGCCGCGTGAGCTTCGGCGAGGCGTTGTCGGAGGACTTCAGCGACGGCATCACGCTCGCCGACGAGGCGGAGCACGGCGCCTGGTACACCGACCGTTTCGAGCCTGCCGCCTTCGAGGTCGTCGAGGATTTCGGGAGCATCGATGCGCAGTTCTCGGGCGAGGCCGTGCTGCGCCTGACCACCGATCCAGTCGCGGATCAGGACCCGTTCCGGCAGACCCAGGGCCGGGCCTTCGACCTGCCGGACGGCTCGACGAGTGCGTCCATCGACCTCTACATCGATCCGACATGGGAGCCGGGCGACGGCGCGACCAGCGGCTTCCGCCAGGCCGGGTTCTGGACCACCGCGCTGGGGGATGACGGCGAAATCGGCGGCTATCCCATCATCGAGTTCGTCACCCTGGACGGCACGGCGACCTTCCGGGTCTATACCGGCATCGGATCGGGTGACGAGGCGGACTGGATCGACATCGGGCTGCCCGACGGCTTCGAATACGGAAGCTTCCAGACGCTGGAGATCTCGATCAACGACGACGGGTCGGTGACCTATGTGGTGGGCGACCTGACCCAGACCGTCGGCACGGAGAACGGCAATTTCGATCTCGCGTCCTTCGACAACGTCATCCTGCAGGGATACAACGCCGTGCCGGGTGACGAGGACGCGGCTCGCGATGCCTACAGCATCTACTGGGACAACCTCGCCGCGGATGGCGGTTTCATCGAGGAAGACACCGATCTCTCGGGCTTCGTTGACGTCAACTTCGCGGACATTCCCTACGACGTGGCGCCCGGCGTCGAGCTGGCGCTGACCGCGGAGCAGGCCGACGGCTTGCAGATCGGCGGCGCGGGCACTGTCCTGATCGAGGGCGATCCGGGCAGTGTCGATCTGTCCGGCATTTCCGCTGATGTCGCGTTCGACGCGACGGGTGTCGAGGGGCTGGAGCTGACGCTGAGCGCGGAGGAGGCCGACGGGTATGTCATCGACCTCGCGGCCGACGCGACGCTGACCATCGATGTCGACTTCGATCCGCTCTCGGCGGACAACGAGAGCCTGCAGCCCGCGATCGACATCTCCGGCATCACCGTCGATGGGGATCCGTCGCCGGCCGGACTGCTGGAGGTGGTGGACGCGGGCAGTGCCGCGGACACCTTCAAGCTGATCTGGAACGCCCTCGACAACGACTACTACGCCAACCTGCCCGGTGGCACGCCGGAGGTGAACGCGGCCTTCGTGGAGCTCGGCAACGCCTATGTCGATTACCTGGAGGAGGGTGGTGCGCCCATCTTCGACGTGGTGCAGACGCGCGTCAGCGGCTCCCCGGACTTCGAGGGTCGGCAGCAGTCGCTCCATGACAACCTGCTCGGCAACCTCAACGATGCGGTGATCGAGAGCCGGGTGGGTGCGAGTGAGCTGGCGGAGGACAATCGGAGCGACGCGGCCAAGGGTTTCGGCGACCGTCCGGTTTTCAACGGCAACACCGACAATGAGGCCGGCGAGCTGGCGGCACTGGTCTGGGACGAGGCGAACGGTTTCGACCGCGAGGGCTTCGAGATCGGCGCGGGCGAGATCTACGTCATCAACGGCAACGTGGCCGTCGATGGCGACGATGGCACCGAAGGTATCAACCCGTTCACCTCGCTCGAGGCGGCGCTGGCGGCCGCCGGTGAGGGCGGACAGATTTTCGTCGGGAGCGGAAGCTACGACGCGGTCCAGCTCAACATCACCGAGTCCGTCAGCATCACCGGGGTGGGCGACGTCACCTTCGGCGGGCGCTTCCGGATCGATGGTGGATCGGCGACGGAGGAGAACCCGCTTCTCGTCGACATCTCCGGCATCGATATCGAGCGGAACTCGGATCTGGGCTCCGGCGAGGACTACGGTTTCTACGTGCGGGGCGACGCGGTCGTCGTGAAGCTGCACGACGTCTCCGTCACCGATCTGATGCCGGAGGATACGGTCTATGTCCGCGGCGTCCTGAGCGAGATCCACTCGACGCCGACGGTCAACATCACCGACAGCGCGTTCACGGACCTGCAGACCGGGTTCTACGTCCACCAGGCCGAGGTCACGATCGACAACACGACCTTCACCAACAACGCCGCATCGGTCGGCGGGGCGGAAGGCTCGGACAAGGTCTCGATCACCAACTCGACCTTCGTGGACAATAGCGGGCTGAGCATCGACGCGCGCTACGACAACGGCGACATCACGCTGTCGAACAACACCTACGACTTCGAGGCGGGCAACGTGAAATCGTACTTCGCCCGCGATACGCCGGTCTTCCTGCCCGAGGAGCTGGACGAGGTGACCGCGATCCAGACCGCGCGCAACATCGACGGCAGCGATCCGGTGGAGGATATCAATGGCACGGACGGCAACGACCTGATCGTCGACACCTCCATCGCCAACGACATCGATATCAGCGCGGGCGGCAACGACCTGCTGCTCTTCACCGCCAACAGCGCGGGCTTTGCGGAAAGCGAGGGTCTCAACCAGGTGACCGGCTTCACCGCCGGCGCGGGGGAGGAGGCCGACCGGCTGCTGTTCCGCACCGACGACCTCGGTGAGGAGCTGCCGGGGCTCGAACTGCAGACGCTGGCCGAGGGCGGCGTGCTGGGGGCGGAGACCGGGTTCGTCGTGTTCTCCACCAAGGTGGCGCTGACATCGACCTACGAGGATTTGCGCGACGGCTCGGCCACGACGCAGGAGATCCAGGCCGTCCTCGATCTGGTGGACTCGCTCGATGCAAGCGCCGTGGGCGATGACGGGACGATCATCGCCGCTATCACCGACGACAGCGAGGATCGCACGCTGATCCTGACCGTCGATCTCGACGACAGCGCGGCGGACGAAGATCGGGTGCAGGGCATTGCCGTGCTGGAGAACGTGGATGGGACGACGCTGAGCGACGAGAACATCTACGACTTCTCGGCCGTGCAGGCGAACACCTGAGGAAACGGTGAGGGAGGGGCGCGTCCGGACAGGGCAAGGTCCGGGCGCGCCCTCTGGCAGGTACATGACATCGCAACGATTGATCCCGGTAAACGCGTCCTTCGCGGGGCGCCGGTGGCCGCGCTTTACGACGTATCGCTTCGCGCGACGGCTGCTCGGCAGTCCGATCGGGCTGAGCGAGATCAGTCTGGTGGCGAGCTACGCGCCCTTCGTCTTCAAGCGGATCGCGGGGCGGGTGACACCCTACATGCTGTTCTCGCTCGACGGCGGGCGCAACGTCTTCGTCGATGAGCGCGGACGGTGGCGGGGGCCCTACGTGCCGGCAGCATTGCGCTCCTATCCCTTCGCGATGACGGAGGATCCGAAGGAGGACGACCTGCTCGTCGATGAGCAATCGGCGATCGCGCCGCCCGATGCGCGCGACGTGTCCGTCCCTTACTACGACGTGACCGGCGAGATGTCGGAGGAGACGCGCAAGGTCCGCCGGTTCCTGCTGGAGCGGAAGGCCGACATGCAGCGGACGCGCCGGGTGGTCGACATGATCGTCGACAGCGGGCTCCTGATCCCCTTCAAGTACGAGAAGCTGACCCGGTCCGACCGGTCGCAGATCTTCATCCTGAACCAGAAGCTGCTTGCCGTCAGCCCGCGGCGATACCTGCCGCACTTGCCGGCGGACACGACGCTGCAGGCGCTGGTCCATGCGCATGCGATCTCCCTGATCCAGATCGGGCGGCTTCAGGCGCTGCACGTGGCGCAACAGCGGCCCCCGGATCCGTCGACCACCGCGCTCGACGGGTTTCTCGAGGCGCTGCAGGAGGCGCAGTGGCGTGACTGAGCGGCTTCGTCAGATGGCGTTGCCGGTGGCGGTCGGCGTGCTCACGCTGCTTTCGGCCTGCGGTGGCGGGGGCGAGCGGTCCCTGCTGCCGCGGGAGGGCGTGCGGGTCGTCGAGGCACCGGTGCGCGAAGGCCGACCCATGCCCGCGGCGATCGCGGCGTCGGACTATTCGGACAGCGATTTTGCCCGAACCATCCGGCAGGCTACGCTCGATTTTCCGGCGGTGGATGGCCAGCGCGCCCGCTCGGCGGGTGTCGAGGCGCGGGGCCGGGCGCTGCGCTCCGGCTTCCGGCCGCAGCTCACGGGCGGGGTGACGGCGGGGACGTCGGTGCTCGGCGACAGCTCGGGCGAGGACACGCAGCTTTTCGTCACCGCGCGCCAGCTCGTCTTCGACGGGGCGGCGACCCGCAACCGGATCAGCCTCAACGAGGTGGAGGAGTTGCAGGTCGATGCGCAGACGGAGCTCCTGCTCTCCGCCCTCGCGCTGCGGGCGGTGCGGGCGACGCTCGATCTGTGGCTGCAATCGGAACTGCTGGAGCTCGCGCGGCGGGACGCGGCCGCGCATCAGTTGTTCGTGGCGCAGACCTCGGAACGGATGGAGCAGGGGGTCGCGACAACCAGCGATGTCATGGTCGCGCGCAGCCGCCTCGCCGATGCGCGGGTGCGGCTGGCGCAGGCCGAGACCGGGCGCGCCACGGCGGAGGCGTCCTATGCTTCCATCATCGGGCCGCCCCCGGCGGAGATCGCGCTGCCGCCCGAACCGCCCCTCCTGGAGACTGCCACGGCCCGGGCGCGGGTCGGCTCCGGCCGGCAGCTGGCGCTGGCGCGGCTGCGGATCACCGCGGCGCAGGCGGAGCTGGAGGTCGTCCGCGCCCAGCGGTTCCCGGCCGTCTTCGTCGAGCTGACGGGGCGGCGAGGCGATGTGCTGTCGAGCGACGGGGACGAGGACGTCTTCCTCGGCCTGTCGGTGGACCAGAACATCTTCACCGCCGGGCGCATCGGCGCGCTGGAGGCCGAGGCGGCGAGCGAGGTCGCGGCCGCGCGCAGCACGCTGGGCGAGACGCGGCGGGAGGTCACGCGCGCGCTCGACATCGCGCTGGCGAACCGCGATGCCTTTCCGACCCGCCTTGCCGCCGCGGTCAGTGCGACGGCGGCGAACGAGGCCGGGCTGGCCGCGGCGCAGGAGCTCTTTGCCATCGGCCAGCGTAGCTTCACCGACATTCTCGACGCGCAGCGCGACCTGACGCAGGCCGCGACGCGGGAGGCGACGCTGCGCGCCGACGGACAGGCCGCCGCCTTCGAGGTGCTGGACCTGACCGGCGATCTGCTCGACGTCATCGGGCTGGAAGGGCGCCTCGATCCCGTGACCGACGTGCTGGGTCCGCCGCCGGAGGATGCGGTATGAGCGACCGCGCCAACCTGTCGCCGCTGGAGGCCTGCCTGATCTTCGCGGCGCGCGAGCAGGGCCTCGCGGCCTCGCTCGCCCATCTGCGGTCGCACGAGATGGGGCTGAAGGCGGCCGCCGATCTCGACGACATCGCGCGCGCGGCGGAGGATCTGGGCTTCGTCACCGCCCTCGCGCAGTTGAAGGTCGCGCGGCTGACCGACGACATGCTGCCCGCGATCCTGCTGGGCGAGCATGGCGCCGCGGTGCTGGTGCTGGCGCGCCGCGGCAACCGGTTCACCGTCTTCGATCCCGCGCTGTCCGACCGCGACGCGGTGCATGTGAAGCGCGCGGCGCTGGCGGCGAGCCATGACGGGCGCGCGCTGTTCCTGCATCCGCGCGCCGATACGGACGGCAGTCCGCAGGCGCCCGCGAAGGGGCACTGGTTCTGGTCGACCCTGGCCGAGAGCCGCTGGGCCTACACGCAGGTCGTGCTGGCCGCCGCGATCTCCAGCGTCCTGGGGCTCGCCACCTCGATCTTCATCATGGTGGTCTACGACCGGGTGCTGCCGAACGAGGCGACGGAGTCGCTGGTGGCGCTGACCGTGGGCATCGGGGTCGCGCTCCTCTTCGATTTCCTCATCAAGTCGCTGCGCGCAAGCTTCATCGACCGGGCGGGGCAGCGCGCGGACCTCGTGATGGGGCGGAGGATCTTCGAGCGCATCCTTGGTGTGCAGATGAAGACGCCGAGGGGCTCCACCGGGGCGCTCGCCAGCACGATGCGGGAGTTCGAGACGCTGCGCGACTTCATCACCTCGGCCACGCTGGTGGGCGTGGTGGACCTGCCGTTCATCGCGCTCTTCATCCTCGTCATCAGCCTGATCGGCGGGCCGCTTGCCATCGTGCCCGCCATCGCCGTGCCACTGGTTCTGCTGGTCGGCATCGCGGTGCAGCCGATCCTCGCGCGGGTCGCCGATCGCAGCCATTCGGAGGGGCAGAACAAGCAGAGCGTGCTGGTCGAGACCCTCTCGGGCCTTGAGACCATCAAGACCGTGGGCGCCACCCGCGTGATGCGGCGGCGGTGGGAGGGGGCGCTGGCGCGCCAGTCCGACCATGCGCTGCGCTCCCGCGCCGTGTCGCAGTTCGCGCTGAACGCCACCGCCTTCACCCAGCAGGCCGCGCAGGTGATGATCGTTTTCTACGGCGTGTTCCTGATCCAGGCCGGTGCGGTCAGCATGGGCGCGCTCATCGCCTGCGTGATCCTGACGGGGCGCACCCTGGCACCGCTCGCCCAACTGGCGCAGACCATGACGCGGGCGAGCCAGGCGCGTGCCTCCTACCGGGCGATCAATGCTCTGATGCAGATGCCGGTGGAGGGCGATGCGGGGCGGAGCTGGCTGAGCCGTCCGCGCCTGTCGCCGTCCATCACGTTCCGCAACGTCTCCTTCACCTATCCGGGGCAGAAGGAGCCGTGCCTGAGCGATGTCAGCTTCGAGATCGCACCGGGGGAACGTGTCGCGATCCTAGGCCGCATCGGCTCGGGCAAGAGCACGGTGGGCCGCCTGATCGCCGGTCTCTACCCGCCGGGGCAGGGGCATGTGCTGGTGGACGGCACCGACATCTCCCACATCCATCCGGTCGACCTGCGCAACAACATCGGCACGGTCCTGCAGGATGTCTGGCTCTTCAGCGGCACGGTGCGGGAGAACATTGCCGTGGGGGCAGAGCGGCCGGGCGACGAGGAGATCGTGGAGGCGGCGAAGGCGGCCGGGATCCACGACTTCCTCGCCCGGCATCCCATGGGCTACGACCTTGAGGTCTCCGAACGCGGCGGGGCGCTGTCGGGCGGGCAGCGGCAGGCGATTGCGCTGGCCCGGGCCCTGATCGGGCGCAAGCCGCTCCTGCTGCTCGACGAGCCCACTAGCGCGATGGACGTTCAGTCGGAACGGGCGTTCGTGAAGCGGCTCGCGGGGCTGGAGCGGGATCGCACGCTGCTCCTCGTCACTCACCGTACTGCGCTGCTCGATGCCGTGGACCGGGTCATCGTGCTCGACGGCGGACGCGTGGCGCTCGACGGGCCGAAGGCGCTGCTGCACGGGACGGCGGCGAACGATCGGCCGCGGCCGAAGGTGGTGTCCAGTGACCGGTGACGACACCTTCCAGCGCCTGATGCGCGAGCGGCGCCGGGGGCAGGGGATCCGCGGCTCCCTCCTTCTGTTCGCGATCCTCGCCTTCCTCGTGCTCGCCGTCTTCTGGGCCTCGGTCACGGAGATCGACGACGTGACCCGTTCGGACGGGCGTATCGTGCCGAGCAGCCGCGTCTACGTGGTGCAGGCCCCCGATGACGGCGCGCTGCACGGCGTGCGGGTGCGCGAGGGCGAGCTCGTGGAGGCGGGCGACCTGATCGCGGAGATGGACCGCAGCCTCGCGCTGGGCCGGCTGGATACCGAGCGGCAGCGCGCCTTCGCGCTGGAGGCCCGCGTCACGCGGCTGCGGGCGGAGATCGACGGGATCGAGCCGCTCTTTGCCGACGCGCTGACCCGGCAGGCGCCGCGGATGGTGGCCTCCGAAGCGTCGCTCTTCCGCGCGCGGCGGCAGGAGCTGGAGACCGAGCGGCTGGTCCTGCGCAACCAGATCGAACAGCAGGGCGCCGCGATCGAGGAGGCGGAGGTGCTGCTGGTCTCCGCCCGTGACACGCATGGCCTGCTCGTCCAGCAGATCGCGATGGTCGAGCCGCTGGTGAACCGCAACCTGGAGCCCGAGACCTCGCTCCTGCAGCTTCGCATGGAGCTGGGCGAGCTCGACGGGCGGGCCTCGCAGGCGGCCTCGCAGCTCTCGCGCGAGCGGCTGCGCCTGGCGGAGCTAGAGACACGGCTCGACGCGCTCGACAGCCGGTTCGAGGCGGACGCGCTGGCCGAGCTGGCGGCGGCCACGGCGGAGCTTGCCGGGGTGCGGCCGCTCCTGCCCGCGCTGGAGGAGCGGCTCGACCGGCTGGAGATCCGCGCGCAGACCCGCGGCGTGGTCAACCGCGTCCATGTCGCGGCGGCCGGCGGCGTGGTGCGGGCGGGCCAAGAGCTGGTGGACGTGGTCCCGCTCGACGACACGCTGCTGATCGAGGCCTTCGTACGGCCCGCCGACATCGCCTTCCTCTATCCCGGGCAGTCGGTGAACGTGAAGGTGACGGCCTACGACTTCTCCCGTTACGGGGCGCTGCGGGGCGAGGTGCGTCGGATCGGGGCGAGCGCGGTGCCCCATCCCGAGCGTGACGAGAACGTCTTCGTCGTCGATGTCGCCGCCCGCTCGGAGCTCGTCGATGCCGAGGAGCGGCCGCTCGACATCATACCCGGAATGGTCGCGCAGGTTGAGTTCCTGTCCGGGCGCAAGACCGTGCTCGACTACATCATCCGTCCCGTTGTGCGCGTGAAGGATAGCGCGTTTCGGGACTAGCCCCGGGATGCGCGCCCTTGCATTCGCAATCAAACGGTTTGCATCGCGACGGCGGGAAAACTACAAGAGCGCGTCAGGATCATCCCACGCTGTTTCGTGGTCAGACACGAACAGGCAACTTCACCCTCGAGATATCGCGTTGACGAACAAACTCGGGCCACTGTTTCAACTGCGCATGCTGATTGAAAGCATGGAGCGTGATCTTGGACTCAACAACCTCACCCGACACGAACGCGATGTCCTCTACGTCATGCAGGAGTTGTGCGGGGAGGAGAATCGCTTCGTGCGCAGCGACGCGATTCGGCGGCACGATCTTCTCAAACCGATGACGCAGCCGACATTTTATCGCGCCCTTCGACAGCTTCTCGAGCGAGAATTGATCGAAATGCCGGAGGGGTCGAAGGCCGGTTCCTACCGCATTCGGCCGGGCGCAGAGTTCAATCTGTAGTTGTTGCGGCGTCCCGGCGGCCCGATCGCCCTTGGGCTGCGCCGGCCTCGCTCCACTCAGCCACCGATGGGCTTCTATCGAGTGGCCGCCGTCCGTTAGCCGGACGTGGCGCACCTCGTCATTGATCGAATTCAAGATATTCGAAAACTTTTATTTTCAACCTGAAGGTGTGTACTGTTAAATTGCTTTCGCGTCATTGTCCCACGTGAGACGGAGCGACAATAAAGGATGAGACGCAGGGGCATAGATGTTTTCCGAAGGTGCTATTATCTGGGCATAACGCTACGGGAGAGCGGTCTATGCGCTTGTTTTGACTCGGAAATTCCGAAGCCAAAAATTTTTAGTAAAATCAGCGCATTAATGGGTTGGGTAATGCGGAAGGGGGAGTCGGGAGTGATGTATGAAATTCTCACAGCAAGGACGTCTTGTCGTTTTGCTCTTTGGACTCGTTCTGATGATTGGCCTCTCAATATTCGCGACGTTATGTGACGAAACGCGTCTGCATATCCTCTGCAAATTCCAGGATCTGATCAGTCCCAGCGCCTTTGTCCTCCATACTCAGTACGGTTTTCTGGTTCTCGCGGCCTGGCTGTTCGGGTGGCGATCGGTGTTGATGCTTGCACCGGTCATCGTGCTCGTGTCGTTCGTGCTCGATCAACAACTTCTGCTGAAGATCGAGGTCGCGTTGTTGTACGTGGTACTTCTGATCAGTGCGCCGACAGTGTTCTCGCTGTTCCGGCTGGGCACGGACCATGCGATCCCCTTCGACCGGCTGAAGCTGCACTGGCGTTTCCTGCTCGCGGGCGGGGTCCTGTCGGCGGTGCTCTGCACGATGCTGAGCGCCATGGTGGGCGATCTGATGAGCCGGGACGGGGCGCAGGCCGCGACCATGCTGAGCGCCATGGCCGGGAAGATCATCGGCCTCTTCGCGGCACTTGCGCTGATCTGGCTGGTCTTCCGGACGATGGCGCTGCTGCGCCGGGTGATCTAGCGGTCGAGGCGCGCCGGCGCGCCTTCCTCCAGCGAGCGCGCTGCGGCGTCGGCGAGGCGTTGCGCCGCCACGCCATCCGCGATGCCGGGCGTGACCGGGCGGCCCGCCTCCAGCGCTTCCACGAAATGGGTGAGCTCGGCAAGGTAGGCGGCTTCGTAGCGCTCCAGAAAGAAGTCCATGGTGCGCGCCCCTCGGAACCCCGCGCCGTCGGCGCGCGTCACGAGGTGAGCGGACACGTTGGCGGCCTGCAGCATGCCCTCGGCCCCATGCACCTCGATCCGCTGGTCGTAGCCGTAGGTGGCGCGGCGGGAGTTGTTGATCTGGCAGAGCGCACCGGTGGCGGTGCGCAGGGTCACGGCGGCGGTGTCGATGTCGCCCGCCGCCCCGATCGCCGGGTCGACGAGGCACGAGCCGGTGGCGAAGACCTCCACCGGCTCGGCCCCCAGCAGGAAGCGCGCCATGTCGAAGTCGTGGATCGTCATGTCGCGAAACAGCCCGCCGGAGCTCTCGATATACGGGACCGGCGGCGGGGCGGGGTCGCGGGAGGTGATGACGACGAGCTCGACAGCGCCGATGGCGCCCGCGCGCAGTTCGGCCTCCATATGCGCGAAGTGCGGGTCGAAGCGGCGGTTGAAGGCGGTCATGAAGGGAACGCCTGCCGCCTCGACCGCGGCGCGGCAGGTGGCGGCGCGCTCGGCGCTGAGGTCGATGGGCTTCTCGCAGAAGATCGCCTTGCCCGCGGCGGCCGCGGCGTGGATCTGGTCGAAATGCAGGTTGGTGGGCGTGGCGATGATCACCGCGTCGATGTCGGACGCGGCGAGGATGGCGTCTGCGTCGCGGATCTCGGCGCCGGTCGGGGCGGCGAGCACCTCGGCCGCCGCCGGAACCGCGTCCGCCAGTGCCGTGAGGCGTGCACCGGGCAGCCGCATCAGCGAGCGGGCGTGGACCTGGCCGATACGGCCGCAGCCGAGCAATCCGATGGAAATCATGCGGGGCCTCCGTTGGGCGCGAGGGTGCGCAGCGCCGCGCGGGCCGCGGCCTCGATGGGGGCTTCGACGGCCGAGAGGATCTGGACCCGGTCGAAGCGGTCGGGATCCTCGGTGAGGGCGGCGCGCAACGCGCGGCCGAATTCCATGCGCAGCTCGGTCCCGACGTTGAACTTGCAGATCGCCGAGGTGCGGGCAAGGTGCGCCCGCTGCGCCCAGGGTACGCCGGAGCCGCCGTGGATGACGAGGGGCACATCCGTTACCGCCTCGATGGCGCGGATCCGATCCTCGTCGAGGCCGCCCTCGCGGTTCTGCTGCAGGTGCACGTTGCCGACGGAGATCGCCATGGCGTCGACCTGCGTCTCCCGCGCGAAGCGGGCGGCGTCGCCGGGATCGGTGCCGCGGCTCTCCTCACCCTCGGCATAGCCGACGAAGCCGATCTCCCCTTCGCAGGAGATCCCTGCGGCGTGGGCGAGCTCGGCGACGCGCGCCGTCTCCTCGATGTTCTGTGCAAGGGGGTGGCGCGAGCCGTCATACATCAGCGAGGTGAAGCCGCTGTCGAGTGCTTCGCGGCATTCCTCGAAGGTGTAGCCGTGGTCGAGATGGACGACAACGGGAACGGAGGCGGCCTCGGCAAGCTGGCGGAACATGGCGCCGAGGATTGGCAGCGGGGTGTGTTTCCGGCAGGACGGGCCGGCCTGGAGGATCACGGGCAGGCCCTCGGCTTCGGCGGCGCGGACATAGGCGCGCGCGTCCTCCCAGCCGAGGCAGACGAGACCGCCGACGGCATAGTGCTCCCGCAGGGCGGGTTGGAGGACGCCGGCGAGGGTTACGAGAGGCATGGCGGGGCGCAGTACAGAACGGCACAGGTGGGTGACCCTTGTTCCGGCGCTCCAACAATAGGACGACGGCCGCACCGCGGGGAGGCCGGGAACGGCCGCCCCGGGGGGGCGGTGCGGCCGTCGTCCGGGCCAGAGGCCCGAACGTGTTCATGGGGCGTGCGCTTGGCTCGCTCCGTAACAGAACTGGTGGGCGGTGTTGGACGGCGCAAAGAGCCCGGAGCGGCCGCACCGGGGGGGTGGTGCGGCCGCCGTCCGGGCGCGTGGCCCGGACCGGGGGGCAACTGGGCGGGTTCCGTCATCGGAACTTCGCCACCATGTCCTTGATGCCCGGAATGGTCTCGACCTGGTCCGCATGGCTGGGCTGAAAGTACTGCACGAGGCTGCGCTGGCTCAGCCCGCCGAGGATGGTGAAATAGTACATCTCGTAGCCCGGCAGCACCGCGCAGGGGTGGTAACCCTTGTCGATACAGATCGTGGAGCCGTCGACGATGTGGTAGGCGTCGCCCGGCGCCCCGTCCTCGCGCTGCAGCATCTGCAGGCCGGAGCCGTGGGCGGGGCGGAAGCGGAAGTTGTAGGTCTCGTCGTGGCGCGTCTCGTCGGGCAGGCGGTCGGTGTCGTGCTTGTGGCTGGGAAAGCCGGACCAGCCGCCCGCGCCCACCGTGTAGAGCTCCGAGACCAGCAGGCGGCCGACGCGGCCGTGCTGCTTCTGACCCAGGATGTGCTTGATCTTGCGGTGGGTCTTGGTGTCGTCGGAGCCGTACTGCACGAGGTCGATCTCGTCCGCGCGCACGGCGAAGGGCTCCAGCACCTCGTCGTATTTCGCGCCCGCGACGAAGATCTCGGCGGTGTCGGAGCGGCAGGTGAAGCGGGCCTCGGCGCCGGTGGGGACGTAGACGCCCTCGGGCTCCCCGTCCCACACGTCGACGCCGCGCCCGCCGAGGCCCTGCGCCTCGAAGCCGCCGACCTGCACGTCGATCAGGCCGGTGGCAGGCGCGATGCAGGTCTCGTAGCCCGGCACGGCATAGGCGAAGCTCTCCCCCTTCTTCAGTTTGACGATGTTGAAATAGTTGAGCGGCACCAGCGCGTTGCCAGCCTCGACGATCGGGGTGTTGGCGTTGTCGAAGGGGGGGATGTGCATGGCTCAGACCTCCGTCGGGCCGGGATGCTCGGCGAGGAAGGCGTCGAGCTGATCGGGCGTGGGCATGGCGGGGGCGCAGCCGGGTTTGGACACCACGATGGCCGCGCACGCCGACCCGTGCAGGATCGCGTCGCGCAGCGGTTGCCCCGCGGCGAGGCCGGAGAGGAGCCCCGCCATGAAGCTGTCGCCCGCGCCGTTGGGTTTGAGAGCGGTCACGGGGTAGATGCCGGTGCGGATCTCCTCTCCGTTCGCGAAGGTGATCGCGCCGCCTTCCCCCATCTTGTAGATGACCGTGCGCCCCTCGGCGGCGAGGGCGCGGGCCGTGTCGAGACCACGCTCGACGCTGCCGGCCATGAAGCCGAACTCCTCATCATTGCCGACGATCATGTCGCTGGCGGCCCCGGCGCGCGATAGGACCTCGGCCGCGACTTGCGGGGAGGGCCAGGAATAGGGGCGGTAGTCGATGTCGAAGATCACTGGCAGGCCGGCGGTGCGTGCTGCCTCCAACGCGTGAAAATGCGCACTGCGCGACGGCTCGGCGGCTAAGACGGTTCCGGTGGTGATGAGTGCGCCGTAGGGGGCGAGGTCCACCGCCTCCACGTCGGCTTCCGTCACCTCGAAGTCGGCGGCGCCGTTGCGGTAGATCACGTTCTGGAAGTCCTCGATCCGGCTCTCATAGACGGCGAGCGAGGTCCGCGCCTCGCCCCCCACGGCGCGCACATGGGCCGTGTCAACGCCGTAGTGCCGCAGACGGTTGAGGCAGAACCGCCCCACCGCGTCGTCGGAGACGGAGGTGACGAGCGCCGCCTCAGCGCCGAGCTTGCAAAGGCCCGCCGCGATATTGGCCGCCGAGCCGCCGAGATCGGCGTGGAAGGTGTAAGCCTCCTCGCTGCGGACGCCCGGCGGGTCGGCATACAGGTCCATCCCCGCCCGGCCGAAGACGACGAAGCGATTCCGCGCGATGCCGTCGATCAGCGCCGTCATGCGCGGCCCTCGGTGTTCCCGCCCTCGGCGACGTCCAGCACCTCCGGGTAGGGGTAGTTGAGGCCGAGGAGCTGGCACATGTCGTCGGATGCGGCGGCGACGAAATCGGCGGGCAGGGCAGCCGGCATGTCCTCCATCGGCTTCACCCATTTCGGCAGGTACTGGATCAGCACCGCGTTGCGGTCGTGATCCGACCGGTTCGGCATCGCGCAGTGCCACGCGGCACCAAAGAAGATCACCGCGTCGCCCGGATCGCCGGTCATCCGCGCGCAGCGCTCGAAGAAGCGGTCGTCCTCGGTGGGGTAGCGCAGCTCCTTCTGCGAGCCGGGGACATAGGCGGTCGCGCCGCTCTCCTCCGTGAATGGGTCGAGGATGACGGAGACCTGGGCGTTCATCGGGAAGCTCGCGTTCAGGCCCATCGGATGGGTCTGGGGTGTGTGGAAATCCCAGTAGGGGTAGTCGATATGCGGCTCCTGCCCCGGCCCGCCCGGCAGGATGCGGTTGGCGGCGATGGAGCCCATGATGAACTCCGACCCGAGGAAGCGGCGCAGGATCGCCATCAGCACCGAGTGCGCGGCCATGCGGGAGAAGACCTCGCCCTTCGCGAGCAGGTTCCAGACGCGGCGCTGGAGCGCGAGGGTTCCGTCGGCCTCCGCCGCGCCCTGGAAGTGGGTGACCTTAGCGGCATCCGCCTCGGAATGGCGCATGATGATGGCGCGCGCCTCCGCAACCTCGTCGGCGGTGAAGAGACCGGTGAGGCGCACGGCACCGCCCCCGGTCATCAGCTCCTCAACGACGATCTCGGGCGCGGCGGTGTCAGGGGTCAGGCTCAGCATCACACGCCCCTGCGCTGGCGGGTGCGGGTGGCCTCGATCTCGGCATGTTTCTCGCGGACGCTCTCGTGGTCGGAGACGTGGGGCGTTCCGACCTCCCACCAGGCGTGGCCCTGCGTGGTCCAGCCCTCGTAGGCATCCACGTTCATCACGATGACCGATGTGCGGTCGGCGGCCTTGGCCGCCTTGAACGCCTCGGCAAGCTCATCGGCATTCTCCGCGTAGGTGGCATGCGCGCCCATGGAGGCGGCGTGGGCCACGAAGTCGACCGGCAGCGCCTCGGGAATGGTCGGCGCGTCGCTCAGCAGGTTGTTGAAGCTCTCGTTCCCGGTGTTGTTCTGCAGCTTGTTGATGACCGCGAAGCCGCCATTGTCGAGCACCAGCACGATCAGCTTTTTCCGTGTGAGGACCGAGGAATAGATGTCGGAGTTCATCAGGAGATACGAGCCGTCGCCGACGAAGACGATGGTGTCGGCCTCGGGCTCTCCCTCGCTCTGCGCGATGCGCGCACCCCAGCCGCCCGCGATCTCGTAGCCCATGCAGGAAAAGCCGAACTCCACGTCCACGGTGCCGATATCGAGGGTGCGCCAGTTGGCCGTGACCTCCGCCGGCAGGCCGCCTGCCGCGGTCACCACGCGGTCGCGCGGATCGCAGAGCGCGTTCACCACGCCGATCGCCTGGGCGTAGGAGTTGGGGCGGTTGCCGGGGCGCACGTTCTCGGCCACGTAGGCGTTCCACTTCATGCGTTCGTCCTGCGCGAAGGTCGTCCAGCTCTCGGGCGCGCGGTAGTCGCCCATGGCCGCGGCCAAGTGCTCCAACCCCCGCTTCGCATCGCCGACGACGGGCAGGGACATGTGCTTGCCCGCATCGTGCCGCGCGGCGTTGAGCGAGATGAAGCGGGCGTCTCTGGCAAACGCGGTCCAGGAGCCGGTGGTGAAGTCCTGCAGCCGCGAGCCGACCGACAGCACCACGTCCGCCGCCTCGGCCACTGCGTTGGCGCTGTCGGACCCGGTGACGCCCACCGGGCCGATGTTGAGCGGGTGGTCGAAGCGGAGGTTGGCGCGGCCCGCGATGGTCTCCACCACCGGGATCTGGTGCGCCTCGGCAAAGGCGGTGAGCTCGGCCACCGCGCCCGAATACTGCACGCCGCCGCCCGCGATGATGATCGGGCGCTGGGCGGTCTTGAGGAGGGCCGCGGCCTCCGCGATCTCGTCCGCGTCGGGGGTGACGCGGCGGATGCGGTGGGTGCGTTCCGCGAAGAACTCAACCGGATAGTCGTAGGCCCAGCCCTGCACGTCCTGCGGCAGGGCGAGGAAGGCGGGCCCGCACTCCGCCGGGTCGAGCATCGTGGCGAGGGCTGCGGGCAGGGACTGGATGACCTGCGCGGGATGAGTGATCCGGTCCCAGTAGCGCGTCACCGCCTGAAAACCGTCATTGAGCCCCATCGCGGGGTTGCCGAAGTGCTCGAGTTGCTGGAGCACCGGGTCGGGCAGGCGGGTGAGGAACGTGTCGCCGCACAGCATCAGCATCGGCAGGCGGTTCGCATGTGCGAGGGCGGAGGCCGTCAGCAGGTTCGCCGTGCCCGGCCCGGCGGAAGCGGTGCAGAACATGAAGCGGCGACGCAGATGGTACTTCGCATAGGCCGCCGCGGCGAAGCCCATGCCCTGCTCGTTCTGGCCGCGGTAGAGCGGCAGCGTCTCGCGATGATCGTAGAGCGCTTCGCCAAGGCATGTAACGTTGCCGTGGCCGAAGATGCCGAAGCCGCCGCCGCAGACCCGCTGACGCACGCCCTCGATCTCGATGAACTGCGCGTCGAGATAGCGGATGATCGCCTGCGCGGTCGTCAGGCGCACGGTCGCATCGCTCATCGGCGGTCTCCTCCCCGGAGGTGTTTTGTCGGCCGCGGTCCGTTGGAGCTTGACCGCGTTCGGGATTCGAGGATAGCCGTATTGCAACCGGTTGCAACAGATTTCGAAGGGCCTCCATGGAAGAGATCGGGATCGGCCTCGTCGGCGGGGGCTACATGGGCAAGGCGCATGCGGTGGCCCTGTCGGCGGTGGGTGCGGTCTTCGACACGCGCCTGCGTCCGCGGCTGGAAATGGTGGCCGCCTCCTCCCCCGCATCGGCGGAGCGCTACCGCGCGGCCTTCGGTGTCGCCCGGGCTGCGCCCGACTGGCAGGCGCTGGTGGAGGATCCGCGGGTCGAGGCCGTGGTGATCGCCTCGCCCCAGTCCACCCACCGGGCGATTGCGGAGCGGGCCTTTGCCCTTGGCAAGCCGGTCTTCTGCGAGAAGCCGCTGGGCGCGTCGCTCGCGGATGCGGAGGCGATGGTGGCCGCGGCGGAGGCGAGCGGCGTCGTCCACATGACCGGCTTCAACTACATCCGCACCCCCGCCTCGCAATACGCCCGGCAGCTCGTGGCCGAGGGCGCGATCGGGGAGGTGACGTGGTTTCGCGGCGAGCATACCGAGGATTTCTACGCCGACCCTGACGCGCCCGCGACCTGGCGCACCACGGGGGAGGCGAACGGGACGATGGGCGACCTCGCCCCTCACATGATCAACGCCGCACTCGCGCTGATCGGCCCGGTGGCCTCGGTCATGGCGGAGATCGAGACGGTGCATGCGACCCGTGGCGGCGTCGCCGTCACCAACGATGATCAGGCGCAGATGATGTGCCGCTTTGCCGGCGGCGCGATGGGCCACCTGCATTTCAGCCGCGTCGCGATGGGGCGCAAGATGGGCTACGCCTACGATATCACGGGCACCCGCGGCGCCATCCGTTTCGATCAGGAGGATCAGAATGCGCTGTGGCTCTACCGCGCCGAGGGGCCGGAGGCGGAGCGCGGCTTTCGCAAGATCCTCACCGGCCCCGCGCATCCCGACTACCTGCCGTTCTGCCAGGGGCCGGGCCACGGCACGGGCTACCAGGACCAGATCATCATCGAAGCGCGCGACTTTCTGGAGGCGGTCGCCGAGGGACGACCGCACTGGCCCACCTTCCGCGACGGGCTCGCCGTCTGGCGGGTGGTCGAGGCCGCGCGCCGCTCACACGCAACGAAAAGCTGGCAGGACGTGCCGCAGGGAGGAGCTTCATGACCATCCGGATCGGCAATGCGCCCTGTTCGTGGGGCGTGGAGTTTGCGGGCGATCCGCGCAATCCCGACTGGCGCGACGTGCTGCGGGAGAATGCGGCGGCGGGCTACACGGGCATCGAGCTCGGCCCCGTCGGCTTCATGCCCGAGGATCCGCCGCAGGTCGCTGACGCGCTGGCCGAGCATGGGCTGGAGCTGATCGGCGGCGTCGTCTTCCGCGCCTTCCATGACCCCGCGCAGTGGGAGGATGTGTTGGATGGCGCGCGCCGGACCTGTGATGCGCTCAGGGCGCACGGGGCGCGGCACCTGGTCCTGATCGACTCGATCTCGCCCCGCCGCGCACCGACCGCCGGACGCTGGGACGCGGCCGAGAAGATGGAGCCGGGCGAATGGGGCGCCTTCCGCGACCGGATCGCCCACGTGGCGCGGATGGGGGCGGAGGAGTATGGCCTCACAGTGGGCATCCACGCTCATGCCGCGGGCTTCATCGACTTCGAGCCGGAGCTGGAGCGGCTGCTCGACGAGGTTGACGAGCGCATCCTGAAGATCTGCTTCGACACCGGCCATCACTCCTATGCGGGCTACGACCCGGTGGCGTTCATGGAGCGGCATGTGGGCCGCATCAGCTACATGCATTTCAAGGATATCGATCCGGCGGTGAAGGCGGACGTGATTGCCCGGGGCACCGGCTTCTACGACGCGTGCGGGCAGGGGATCTTCTGCAATCTGGGCGAGGGCGACGTCGATTTCCCGCGTGTCCGGCGGATCCTGCTCGATGCCGGGTTCGAGGGCTGGTGCACGGTCGAGCAGGATTGCGACCCGACGATCGCAGGCACCGATCCGCTGCGCGATGCGATGGCGAACCGGGCGTATCTCAACTCCATCGGCTTTGCGTGAGGGCGCCATGAGCAAACTGAACTGGGGCATGATCGGTGGTGGCGAGGGTAGCCAGATCGGCCCCGCACACCGGTTGGGCGCGCAGGCGGACGGGCGCTTCGTCATGGCGGCAGGGGCGCTGGACGCAGACCCCGCACGCGGGCGGGACTATGCGCAGCGCCTCGGCGTGGCCGCCGACCGCGCCTATGGCGACTGGCGGGAGATGCTGGCGGCGGAGCGGGACCGCCCGGACCGCATCGACCTCGTCACCGTGGCCACGCCCAACAACACGCATTTCGAGATCACCAAGGCGTTCCTCGAGGCGGGCTTCCATGTGCTGTGCGAGAAGCCGATGACCATGACCGTGGCGGAGGGGGAAGAGATCGTGCGCCTCGCCCGCGACACCGGGCGGATCTGCGCTGTGAACTACGGCTACTCCGCTTATCCGATGGTGCGGCAGATGAAGGCGATGGTCGCCGCCGGTGAGCTCGGCGCCATCCGCTGCGTCGTCGCGAACTTCAGCCATGGGCACCATGCGGCAGGCGATGATGCGGACAATCCGCGGGTGCGCTGGCGCTACGACCCGGCGCAGGCCGGGGTCTCGGGCCAGATGGCCGATTGCGGGATCCACGCGCTGCATCTGGCAAGCTTCATCCTCGGCGACGAGGTGCGCACGCTGTCGGCCGATTTCGCCTCTACCGTTCCGGGGCGGGTGCTGGAGGATGACGCGATGGTGAACTTCCGTACGGAAAGTGGGACCGTTGGGCGGCTCTGGACCTCGACCATCGCGCTGGGGCGCCAGCACGGGCTCGACATCCAGGTCTTCGGGGAGAAGGCGGGCCTGCGCTGGGCCTCCGAACAGCCGAACCAGGTCTATCTGCACCGCCTCGGCGGCCGGGTGGAGATCATGGAGAAGGGCGAGGCCGGGCTGACCGACGAGGCGCAGCGGCTGAGCCGGGTGCCCATCGCCCATCCCGAAGGCTTTCCGCTGGCCATCGCCAACATCTATCTCGACCTCGCAAACCGGATCGCGGGCGCGCCCGCGGGCCATCTGCCGAGTGCGGAGGACGGGCTGCGCTCGATGGCGGCGGTCCATGCGGCGGTGGCCTCGGCGAAGGCCGACGGCGCCTGGGTCGATGCCCGTCCGCCGATGTTCCGCTGAGGCGGTTCAGGGCAGCGGGCGAAGTGTCCCGCGCTCGATGATCTCGCAGGGAAAGAGCCGCGCCTCGGGATAGCGCCCGGGCTCGTCGAGCATCGCGACGACGAGCTCGATGGAGCTGTCGATGATCTGGCGTACCGGCTGGCGGATGGTGGTGAGGTTGATGTTCTCCCACCCCGCCATTTCCATATCGTTGAGGCCGATCAGTCCGATATCGCCAGGCACGCTGAGGCCCCGGCTCTGGATGGCGGAGAGGGCGCCGACGGACAGCACGTCGTCGCCGCAGAAATAGGCCTCCGCCGGTTTGTGCTGGAGCAGGCGCAGCATCTCGGCCCGGCCGGCGTCGAAGGAATAGGCGGTGGCAAAGCTCTCGCTTGCGTCAATACCGGCCTCCCGCGTGACCTCGAAGAAGCCGAGGCGCCGGTCGGCGGTCGACGTCGCCTCCCGCGGGCCGCCGAGAAAGGCGATGCGGCGGTAGTCGCGCGCGATCAGGGTGCGGGCAGCCATGCGCCCGCACTCGACGTTGTCGATGCCCACCACATGCACCCGCGGCGCGCTCGCGAACCGGCCGAAGGAGTGGACCACCGGCATCTGCGCGTCGCGGAACGCCTTGGAGAACTCGGGCGACAGGGTGGAGGAGGCGACAATCACCCCGTCCACCGAATACTGCCGCAGCAGCCGGAGCGAGTTTTCGGGATCGGTTTCATCGGTGAGGTTCACCAGCAGCGGACGCAGCCCCCGCTCCTGCAGGCTGCGGGTGAACAGGTCGAAGACCTCGAGGAACAGCGGGTTGCGGAAGTTGTTGGAAATCAGGCCGATGAGCTTCGTCCGGCCCGTCGTCATGGCCGAGGCGAGGGCGTTCGGGCTGTAGCCCAGCTCGCTCGCCGCCTTCTCCACCTTTCGGCGGGTCTTGACCGAGACGGAGGCCCCTTCGGTGAAGGTGCGCGACACGGCCGAGCGCGACACGCCCGCCCGTTCGGCCACCTCTTTCAACGTTACCGGCATCGCTTCTCCTCGTCCTTCGGGAGATACGTCAAATCCACGCGGAGGGGAACGTGAAATTTGCAACCGGTTGCATAATGAGGGGCGGTGTGGTTTCCTGAGTCTCACGAGGCGGGAAAACCGCCCGACATCGAGACACCCTTAGGATTGTCCGGGAGGAACACATGAAGACCGTCCTGAAGTCGCTGGCCCTCGGCACAGCGCTCGTCGCCGCGTCGTCCGCGGTGCATGCAGATGGCCATGGCGACCTGAACTACGTGCTGGTCAGCCACGCGCCCGACAGCGATAGCTGGTGGAACACGATCAAGAATGGCATCGCGCTTGCGGGCGAACAGATGGGCGTCGAGGTCGAGTACCGCAATCCGCCCACCGGCGACCTCGCCGACATGGCGCGGATCATCGAACAGGCCGCGGCCTCGGGTCCCGACGGGATCATCACGACGCTCAGCGATTTTGACGTGCTGCGCGGCCCGATCGAGGATGCGGTCGCCTCCGGCGTCGACGTGATCATCATGAACTCCGGCACGCCGGAGCAGGCCCGCGAGGTCGGCGCGCTGATGTATGTAGGCCAGCCCGAATATGATGCCGGGCTTGCCGCCGGGCAGCGCGCGGCGGGGGACGGCATCGCCTCGTTCCTCTGCGTGAACCACTACATCTCCTCCCCCTCCTCGACGGAGCGGTGCCAGGGCTTTGCCGACGGGCTGGGCGTGGAGCTGGGCAACCAGATGATCGACAGCGGGCAGGACCCGGCGGAGATCAAGAACCGCGTGCTCGCCTATCTCAACGCCAATCCGGAGACGGACGCGATCCTGACGCTGGGCCCGACCTCGGCCGATCCGACGCTGCTCGCCCTCGACGAGAACGGGATGGCCGGTGACATCTACTTCGGCACCTTCGATCTCGGCGAGAACATCGTGGAGGGGATCAAGGCGGGCACCATCCAGTGGGGCATCGATCAGCAGCCCTTCCTGCAGGCCTATCTGCCGGTGGTCGTGCTCGCGAACTACCACCGCTACGGCGTGCTGCCGGGCAACAACATCAACTCCGGTCCGGGCTTCGTGACCGTGGACGGGCTGACGCTCGTCGAGGAATACGCCGGCGAGTACCGCTGAGCGTTCCGGGGCCGGCGGCAGCGCCGGCCCCACAACAGGCCGTTTCCCGGAGCGATGCGATGAGTGAAACCGCGCAACCCACCCCCGCGACAGACGAGCGGATCAAGGAGATCTCGGGCCTGCGCCGGGCCCTGATCCGACCCGAACTCGGCGGGATCTGCGGAACCGTCCTCGTCTTCACCTTCTTCCTTCTGACCGCGCTCGACAGCGGGATGTTCAGCGCGCAGGGCGTGCTGAACTGGTCCACGGTCTCGGCGCAGTTCATGATCATCGCGGTGGGCGCGTGCCTGCTGATGATCGCGGGGGAGTTCGACCTCTCCGTCGGCTCCATGATCGGGTTCGCGGGCATGATGATCGCGATCTTCTCGGTCACGCTGGGCTGGCCCGTCTGGGGCGCGATCCTGATCACCTTCGCGCTCTGCGTTTCGATCGGGGCGCTGAACGGTTTCATCGTGATCCGGACGGGGCTGCCGAGCTTCATCGTGACGCTCGCCTTCCTCTTCATCCTGCGCGGCTTCACCATCTACCTGCCGCAGACCATCGAGCGGAAGACGATCATCGGCGGGATCTCGGAGGCGGCGGAGGGCGACTGGCTCGCCGCCCTCTTCGGCGGGAAGATCCTGGGCGGGCTGTTCCAGTGGCTGGGCGATGCGGGGCTGATCGCGGTCTTCGAACGCGGGAGCCGGGCGGGCCAACCGGTGGTCGACGGCATCCCGATGCTGATCGTCTGGGCGATCGCGCTGGTCATCGTGGGCCACGTCCTGCTGACGCGCACCCGCTTCGGCAACTGGATCTTCGCTGCCGGGGGCGATGCGGAGGCCGCGCGCAACTCCGGCGTGCCGGTCAACCGCGTGAAGATCCTGATGTTCATGTTCACCGCCTTCTGCGCCACCGTCTTTGCCACCTGCCAGGTGATGGAGTTCGGCTCGGCCGGCGCGGATCGCGGCCTCCTCAAGGAGTTCGAGGCCATCATCGCCGTGGTGATCGGCGGCGCGCTGCTGACGGGGGGCTACGGCTCGGTGATCGGCGCAGCGCTCGGTGCGCTGATCTTCGGCGTGGTCCAGCAGGGCCTGTTCTTCGCGGGCGTCGAAAGCTCGCTCTTCCGGGTGTTCCTCGGCGTCATCCTGCTGGGTGCCGTAATCCTCAACACCTATATCCGCCGCATGATCACGGGGGAGCGTTGAGATGAACACCCGCTCTACCCACGCCCCGATCATCGAGATGCGCAATATCGAGAAGCATTTCGGCGCCGTGATCGCGCTCGCCGGCGTCTCCCTCGACATCTATCCGGGGGAGTGTCACTGCCTGCTGGGCGACAACGGCGCGGGCAAGTCGACCTTCATCAAGACGATGTCGGGCGTGCACAAGCCGACGAAGGGCGAGATCATCTTCGAAGGCCGCCCGATGCACTTCGACACGCCGCGCCAGGCGATGGATGCAGGCATCGCGACCGTCCACCAGCACCTCGCCATGATCCCGCTGATGAGCGTCAGCCGGAACTTCTTCATGGGCAACGAGCCGGTGAAGCGGATCGCGGGCATTCCCTTCTTCGACCGGGCCGAGGCCGACCGCGTGACGATGGAGGAGATGCGCCGCATGGGCATCAACCTGCGCGGGCCCGATCAGGCGGTCGGCACCCTCTCGGGCGGGGAGCGGCAGACGGTCGCCATCTGTCGCGCGGTCTATTTCGGGGCGAAGGTACTGATCCTGGATGAGCCGACCTCGGCGCTCGGCGTGCGGCAGACCTCCAACGTGCTCGCCACCATCGACAAGGTGCGAAAGCAGGACGTGGCCGTCGTCTTCATCACCCACAACGTGCGCCACGCGCTGGCCGTGGGCGATCGCTTCACCGTGCTCAACCGCGGGCAGACGCTGGGCACGGCGCAGCGCGGTCAGATCACGCCGGACGAGCTGCAGGACATGATGGCAGGCGGGCAGGAGCTCGCGACCCTCGACGACGCGCTCGGCGGGACCGTATGAGCCTGCTGGTCAAGCCGAACGGCGTGTCGGGCAAGGTCCATGACGTGACGCCGGAAAGCGCGGGCTGGGGCTATGTCGGCTTCGGGCTCTACCGCCTCGGCGCGGGGGACCGCGCGGCGGAGGCGACGGGCGAGCGCGAGGTCATCCTTGTTGTCGTCGAGGGCCGGG
Source organism: Pontivivens ytuae (assembly GCF_015679265.1). Classification (NCBI taxonomy): domain Bacteria; kingdom Pseudomonadati; phylum Pseudomonadota; class Alphaproteobacteria; order Rhodobacterales; family Paracoccaceae; genus Pontivivens; species Pontivivens ytuae. The sequence continues at coordinate 4,115,730 of NZ_CP064942.1, read as the reverse complement.
CGGAGATCCATGTCGGCGGCGAGCGTTTCGGCGAGATGGGCGAGCGGATGTCGGTCTTCGAGAAGACGCCGCCCCACTGCCTCTACATCCCCGGCGGGCGGGACTGGTCGGCGGTGGCCACCACGGAGTGCACGCTGGCGGTCTGCTGCGCCCCCGCGCGAGGTGACCACCCTGTGCGGCGGCTGGGGCCCGAGGGCATAACGCTCACGCCTCGCGGCATCGGGCAGAACACCCGCCACATCAACAACATCGCGATGGAGGATCGGGACGTGGCGGGCAGCCTGCTCGTCACCGAGGTCTTCACCCCCGACGGCAACTGGTCCTCCTATCCCAGCCACCGGCATGACGAGGACGACTTCCCCCGCATGACCTACCTGGAGGAGACCTACTACCACCGCCTGAACCCCGCGCAGGGCTTCGGCGTGCAACGGGTCTACACCGAGGACGGTGCGCTGGACGAGACCATGGCGGTGAAGGACGGCGACGTGGTGCTGGTCCCGAGGGGCCACCATCCCTGCGCGGCGCCCTACGGCTACGAGATGTACTACCTCAACGTCATGGCGGGACCGCTGCGCAAGTGGCGCTTCCAGAACGACCCGGACCACGACTGGATCGCGCAGCGCGACGCGGTGGAGTGAAGACCGTCGAGCGAGCGACGCCGCCTCCAGCACCGATCGACTACCGCGAGACGCGGCACTTCCGGCTCTACCAGGACTTCACCGTCGACCCCGAAGCCTTCATCGCTGACGCGCTGCGCGACGAGGACGAGAGCCTGTTCTAGGCCGGGCGGGCGGCTGCGGATACAGGTCGTTTGGCCCCTTTCGCCACAGGCGCCGAGTACCGCATGCGGTAGCGCAAAGGCGGTGTCTCGATGTAGCGGAAGCTCAGGTAGGGGATCGGCAGGAACAGCAGGAAAGCGACCGCGGACCAGATCAGGACGGTCGAAAAACCGGTGAGCGGCGCGACGTGATCGTCGACCGCGCGGGCCATCGTGGACACGACGAAGAAGTGGAGGAGGTAGATCGAATAGGAGCACGCGCCGATCCGCGCGATGAAGGCCGAAGCGCCGCGGTTCGGCAGCCTGAAGGAGGTGTCGTACCAGCAGATCAGATAGGCGACCGCCGCGCCGACGAGAGTCGGGTAGAAGATCCACAGGGCGCTTGGGTTGGGGTAGTTTCCGTCGTTGTGAAATCCGCCTGTGGCGTCGAAATAGTGCATAAAAACAACGAGCAGGACGCCGACGATGGCCGCCCTCGCATGGTTTCCCGTCACGACCTTGCGCAGTTTGAACGCATAGATGCCCAGCACGAACTGGTCGATCCCGCCGAGGATCGTCCAGTACGCGACCGTCTGAACCTGCCCGGTCTCCAGCCAGAAAATGGATCGGATCGGGATCGACAGGCACAGCGCGAGGAGGATGAGATGCGTGTTCCGCGCCGACAACGCGAGGAGCAGCGGCAATATGATGTAGAAGTGCATCTCCACCGCGATCGACCAGCCACCATTCGGCCATGTGGGCAGGACGAAGCCTTTGAGCAGCGACAGGAGGTAGAGATCGATCCGGTCGCCCTTGAGCGAGAGCAGGATCCCCTGCAGCACGAAGACGATCAGCAGGAGCGGCAGCAGGCGAAGCACGCGGTTCCACAGGAACGGAAGATACCGAACACTCCGCCCTTCGAGCAGTTTCGCGAAGATGTATCCGCTGAGCGCCATGAAGATGGCGACGCCGACATGACCTTCCGCAAAGATCGACAGCGGGAACACGGCCACCTCTTCGTGCGCGATGCCGTTCACATGGGAAAAGTGCCACGTGAAGACGAGGAACGCGGCCAGCGCGCGAACGTGGTCGAGGCCGGGAAAGTACTCACCTTGGGTGGATCGCATCGAAGACTCTTGAACCTGCTCTCGTTCCGGCCCGCGCCACGCCTTGTCCTTGGTGCCATTTCGCGCAGTTCCGATGCCGTGTTGTGTAACCTCGGAACCCGCGACCTCGGCGGCGTTGGTCGGGTCCGTCATAGCACGAAATCCATGTGGCGCGTTTAAGGCTCCCGCGCGGCAGCACAGCCTCAGTCGGGATTCCGCTTTTGACCGTTGCCGAGGCCGCAGGGCCTGTGGACAGACCTCCGGGGATTGATCGCGATCAATCAGGCGGAGTCGCGGCTTCCTACCCTTCGGACATCCCAACACCGTTTTTCCCAGGAGGTGCCGCCCATGCCCTATGATCTTCCCAAGGTGATGAAGGCGGCGGTGGTGCCGCGGCTCGGTGCTCCGCTGGAGCTGCGCGAGGTGCCGGTGCCGGAGGTAGGCCCGGGCGAGGTGCTGGTGCGGGTGCGCGCCTCCGGCGTCTGCCACACCGACCTGCACGCGGCCGATGGTGACTGGCCCGTGAAGCCCGAGCCGCCCTTCATTCCGGGGCATGAGGGCGTGGGCGAGGTCGCGGCGCTTGGGGCGGGCGTCACGCATCTCAAGGAGGGTGACCGGGTCGGCGTGCCGTGGCTGCACACCGCCTGCGGGCGCTGCGCCCATTGCTCCGGCGGGTGGGAGACGCTGTGCGAGAGCCAGCAGAACACCGGATATTCCGTCGATGGTGGCTATGCGGAATTCGTGCGGGCCGATGCCAATTTCGTGGGGCAGATCCCGGCGGGGCTCGACTTCGGGCCCGCCTCGCCGGTGCTTTGCGCCGGGGTCACCGTCTACAAAGGGTTGAAGGAGACGGAGGTGCGCCCCGGCCAGTGGGTCGCGATCTCCGGCATCGGCGGGCTTGGCCACATGGCGGTGCAGTATGCCAAGGCGATGGGGATGCAGGTCATCGCGGTGGACGTGGCCCCCGACAAGCTGAAGCTGGCGCAGAAGCTTGGCGCGGACGAGGTGATCAACGCGGCCGAGGTCGATCCGGTGGCCGAGGTCGAAAAGCAGATCGGCGGGGTGCACGGGGCGCTCGTGACCGCGGTCAGCACCGCGGCCTTCGCGCAGGCCGTGGGGATGCTGCGGCGGCACGGCACCATGTCGCTGGTCGGCCTGCCGCCGGGCAGCTTTCCACTGCCGATCTTCGAGGTGGTGCTGAAGCGGCTGACGATCCGGGGCTCCATTGTCGGCACGCGCCTCGATCTGACCGAGGCGCTGTCCTTCGCCGCCGACGGCCGGGTGAACACGACCTTCACCTGGGACAAGCTGGAGAACATCAACGCTGTCTTCGACCGGATGCGCCAGGGCACCATCGACGGCCGCGTGGTGCTGGAGATCTGAGGCACCCCCCCGTGCGCGGCGGAGCGGCTCAGGTGGACAGAAGCACCGGCCGCTCCGCCTTCCTCATCAGCTCCAGCGTCACGGCGCCGATAACGAAGTCGAAGAGGCGGGAATGGCCGAAGGCGCCGGTGGCGATCAGGTCGGCGCCACGCTCGAACGCCTCCTGCAACAGGCACTCCGCGATGGACTGGCCATCCTGGGCGCGGCGCACCACCTCGGCCTTGAAGCCGTGGCGCGACAGCGTGCGTGCGAGCTCCGTCGCAAGGCTGTCTGACTGGTCGAGGCTGCCGGTGACGGTGACGATGTAGACCTCCGCCCCCTCCTGCAGCAGCGGGCGGACGTCGTGGACGGCGCGCGCCGCCTCGCGGGTCGAGCTCCAGCCGATGACGACGCTCTTGCCGATCTCCGGATCCTTCAGCTTGGGCGGGATCAGCAGGACAGGTCGGCCGCTTTCGCGGATCATGCGCTCCTGCACGTAGGGCTGGTCGTCGCGGTCGCCGTCGCCACCCGCGCGGGCCATGACGACGAGGTCGGAAGTGCGCGCGGCCTCGATCATGCGGTCGGGGCTGGCGGCGGCCTCGGTCTTGATCTCCCGCCATTCGGAGGTGAACGTCTCGCCCCTCAGCCGCTCGTCGAAGAGGGTGCGCACGACCTGTGCACGCTCGCGCTGGGCGGTGGTGAAGGTGGTCTGGACGGTCTCCGGCACGTGCACGGCGATGCCGGGATAGATCACCATCGCCTCCAGCGTGTGCAGGCCGATCAGGTGCGCGTCGGTGCGGCGGGCGAGGGCGGCGGCGGGGCTGAGGACCGTGTGGGCCTGGCCCTCCGTCGACAGGCAGCTCAGGATGGTGCGAAGGGGCATGGCGTCCTCCCGTTCAGGGTTGTGGCATGTGGGAACAGATCGCGGCGGCTGCGGTCCGGCGTGCGGTGTCGAGTACGCGCGGCAGCTCGCGAGCCGCGTCGATCGGCGTCCAGTCGCTCGGGCCGGGGTCGCGGGCGAGCTGCATGTCGAGCACGCGGGCATCGGCATCCGAGGCGTCGCCGTTGCGCGCCGCGATGCGGGCATGCAGGGTTTTGGGCGGTGCCGTCAGCCACATGCCGCAGAAGGGCACGTGTGCTGCACGAGCCAGCGCCTCGGTCTCCGCCCGGTTGGCGATGTCGAGATGGGTGGTGTCGAGGATCACGGCGTGCCCGGCGGCGAGGCAGCGCGCGGCGCGGGCATGGAGCCGGGCTTGCACGGCGGCGTTCGCCTCCGGCGTATAGGCCTCGTCGCCCAGACGGTGCAGCGGCGGGACGCCGAAATGCGCCTTGCGCTCGAGATCGGCACTCAGATGCACCGCGCCGGGCAGGGGGCCGAGATCGGGGGCGAGCGCGCGGGCGACGGCGGTCTTGCCCACGCCCGAGAGCCCGCCGACGGCGATCAGGCAGGCAGGCGGCGTCTCCAGCGCACGCAGGGCGAGGGCGAGGTGGCGGCGCGCGTCCTGCGGCTGGTGCCCGCCAAGGCGCGCGGTCTGCACGTCGACCATGGCCCGGATCGCCGCGCGGATCGCGATGAAGAGGGGTAGGGCGGCGAGGCCCTGCTCATCCTCCATCGACCGCGTCGCGCCGAGCCAGGCGTTGAAGGTCCGGTTCGCGGCGAGCGGGAGGCCCTGCACCAGAAGGTCCATCAGCAGGAAGGCGAGGTCGTAGAGAACGTCGCAGGTGCCCAGCGTCTCGTCGAATTCCAGCGCATCGAAGGGGACGGGCACGCCGTTGATCATCACGATGTTGCGCAGGTGCAGGTCGCCATGCGCGCGCCGCACCCGGCCCGCGCGCGCCCGGCGGCGCAGGAGCGGCGCGAGCTGGCCGAAGCTAAGCCGCGAGCGCGTGCGCAGGTCGGCGAGCATGTCCTCGTCCAGCATGTCGGCCATGTCGCCGAACGCTGCGTCGAGCTCGTCGAGGATCTCCACGATCAGGGTCGCGCCGTCGGCCTCGCGCACCGGGCAGGTGGCGTGGTAGCGCGCCACGACCTCGCCCAGCCGCTCGGCCAGGGCGCCATCGAGGCGACCGCGCATCGCGATTGAGGAGAGCTCGTCCTCCGCCGGGAAGCGGTGCATGCGCAGGACCCAGTCCACGGGCGCGCCCTTGCCGGCGAGGGCGAGGGTGCCGGCCTCGTCGCGCGTCACGGGCACAAGATCGCGGTAGATCTGCGGCGCGTGGCGGGCGTTGAGCTCCAACTCGCGCGCAAGGGCGGAGCGGCGGCGGTCGGGCGTGGAAAAATCGAGGTAGTCGTATTTCACGGGGCGCTTCGTCTTCAGCGCCTCGCCCTCGCGCAGGAAGATCCGGGCCGCGTGTGTCTCCACGATCCGGTCGGCGCCGTCGCTCAGAAAGGCGATGATGGCGTCCTCGTCGGATCCGTTGGAAGAGGGCGGCGCGGCGGGCTTTGTTTGCTCCATGGCCCTGAGTCTGGCGCAGCGGCTCTGCGCGCGCCTTGAGCGGGATCAAATCACGGCCTCCCCCTTGATCCGATGATCGCGCGGCGCGACGCTGGGACAGGACATGGAGCAGGGAGGACGAGATGAAGGATCTGAGCGAGCTGCCCATCGACATGAGCCAGCATGCGGAGGTCGAGGCATTCTTCGATCCCGCGACGAACACGATCAGCTACATCGTGCGCGATCCGGGCAGCAGCGCCTGCGCGGTGATCGACAGCGTGATGGACATCGACTACGCCGCGGGGCGGATCGCCTTCACCCACGCGGATGCGTTGATCGAGCATATCCGGGCGCAGGGCCTCGACCTGCAATGGCTGATCGAGACCCATGTGCACGCCGATCATCTGTCCGCCGCCCCCTATATTCAGGAGCGGCTGGGCGGCAGGATCGGGATCGGGCAGGGCATCGTCGCGGTGCAGGAAACCTTCGGCAAGATCTTCAACGAGGGGACCGAGTTCCAGCGCGACGGCTCGCAGTTCGATCGGCTCTTCGCCGATGGCGATACTTACGAGATCGGCGGGCTGACCGCCGTCGCCCTCCACACGCCGGGCCATACGCCCGCCTGCATGACCCATGTGATCGGCGACGCGGCCTTCGTCGGCGACACGCTCTTCATGCCCGATGGCGGCACGGCGCGGGCGGATTTTCCGGGCGGCGATGCGGGCGAGCTCTACGACTCCATCCAGCGGATCCTGTCGCTGCCCGACGCCATGCGGCTCTTCATGTGCCACGATTACGGCCCCGGAGGACGCGACATCGCGTGGGAGACGACGGTGGCAGAGGAGCGCGCGTCGAACATCCACGTGGGCGAGGGCCGCAGCCGAGAGGCCTTCATCGAGATGCGGGAGGCGCGCGACGCGACACTGCCGGTCCCGAAGCTCATCATCCCGTCGCTCCAGGTGAACATGAAGGGCGGTCAGTTGCCGGAGCCCGAGGCCGATGGCGTGCGCTACATGAAGGTGCCGCTCGACCGGCTGTGATCACGCGGCGTGGTCCTGATCCGCAACCATGCTAGACCTAGAGGCAGGCCCGCCATCCCGGCGCCGCCTGCCGGAGCGGGAGGACGCGCTGCCGAAATCCGATCACATCCGAAGGCGAACGCCGACCGATGGCTCGCTGCTGGATCTCATCATCCAGACGGCGCCCGACGCGGTGGTCACGGTCGACGATGACGGGCACATCCTCAGCTTCAGCCCCGCGGCCGAGCGCATCTTCGGCTATGACGAGGACGAGGTACTGGGCCGCAACGTGAACTGCCTGATGCCCGAGCCCTATCGCAGCGAACACGACGACTACATGCGCCACTACCGCGAGACGCAGGAGAAGCGGATCATCGGCATCGGGCGGGAGGTGCGGGCCCAGCGCAAGAGCGGGGAGATCTTCGCGGCCGAGCTCGCAGTGGGCGAGCTGCAATTCGGACGCGAGCGGATCTTCACCGGCTTCATCCGCGACATCAGCGACCGGGTGGAGGCCGAACGGCGCGCGCGGGAGCTGCAGCGCACGCTCGACAAGGTCTCCCGCCTGCAGATGCTGGGCGAGATGTCGTCCGCCATCGCGCACGAGATCAACCAGCCGCTGACCGCGATCTCCAACTACGCGCGGGCGGCCCAGCGGACCGTCAAGGCGGAGGAGCCGGACCTTGCGGCCCTCACCCGGCAGGTTGAGGCGATCGCGGAGCAGGCCCTCCGCGCGGGCGAGATCGTGAAGCGGATGCGCATGATGGTCGAGCGGGGCCGCGCCGACATCCGGCCCGACGACATCAACGACATCATCGTGGAGGCAGTGCGCGCCGTGCGCGCGACCGAGGATCGCGACGGGCCTCAGGTCGCACTCGACCTGCGCCAGGACCTGCCGCCGGTGCTCGCCGACCGCATCCAGATCCAGCAGGTGCTCGTGAACCTGCTCACCAATGCCTACGAGGCGATGGAGGAGGCGCGGGAGACGCCGGTGCAGGTGAGCTCCGCCCCGCATCTCGACCCCGGGCGGATCGAGCTTCGCGCCGGTGCCAACCAGTCGGAGATCGTGGTCAGCGTGCGCGACACCGGGCCGGGCCTGACGGTGGAGATGATGGAGCGGATGTTCGACCCGCTCGTGACCACCAAGGAACGCGGCCTCGGCATCGGCCTCGCCGTCTGCCGCAGCATCGTGGAGGCGCATGACGGTCGGATCTGGGCCGCGAACGCGCCCGGCGGCGGGGCGGAGATCCGCTTCACCCTTCCCACGGCGGGCACGTGATGCAGGGCGCACCGGTCGGCATTGTCGAGGATGACGGGGCGGTTGCAGCCTCGCTCGCGGCCCTTTTGGGCGCCTGGGGTTTCGAGGCGGAGCTCTTCGAGGACGGGGAGACGTTCCTCGCTGCCGCCGCACCGGGCCGCTGGGCCTGCGTGCTCCTCGACGTGCGGTTGCCGGGCGATGACGGGCTGAGCGTGATGAAGGCGTTTCGCGGCGTGGAGCGGCACATCCCGGTCATCATCATGACCGGCCATGGCGACATCTCGATGGCGGTCCATGCCCTGAAGGAGGGCGCGCAGGACTTCATCGAAAAGCCGTTTGACGACGAGGATCTCGTCCGCCGCCTGCGCACCGCCATCGCCCGTACGCCCGAGGGCGCGGATTGCGCCGCGCGCCTCGCCCGCCTCACCCCGCGGGAGACCGACGTGATGCGCGAGGTCGTGGCGGGCCATCCCAACAAGATCATCGCCCACCGCCTCGGCGTCAGTCCCAAAACGGTCGAGCTGCACCGCGCGCGGGTGATGAGCAAGACGGGGGCGAAGAGCCTCTCCCACCTCGTGCGCATGGCGCTGAAGGCGGGGATCGATCCGGACGGTGACGCGCAGATCTGAGGGGCGCCGCCTGGTCACTCCGGGCGGGGCCAGGCGGCGTGGGAGACACTGGTCCAGTCCGGCGCGCGGCGGAAGCGTTGGCCACAGATCGGGCACGCCATCGTGCGGCCGGGCGGCAGGCGCAGGGCGATCACCGCATGGGTCCGAGTGAGCCGCCCGCGACAGCGGACGGTGCCGCTGCGCACGATCTTCACCCGCTCCTGCTTCTTCATGGCTCGCCCCGCCGCGCGCGGTCGGAGGCGGATTGCCAGGGCGGCGCCTCGCCTCCGCGCGGCACGGGCAGGGCCGTCCGGCGGGCGCGGCTCAGGCGACGGCGGCGCAGGCGGATGAGGCTGAGGAGCACGCGCAACACGCCGCGGCGCCTTGCTGCGGGCCGCCTGTCGCCCGTCTCGCGGCGGGCGCCGGTGCTGTGCTCCGGGTCGATCACGGGCTCTCTCCTGCACCCGTGTCGGACGGGTGTAGGCCCATAGTGGCGGGGCGGCGCGACCGAGGTCTTGAGGCAGGTCAAAGGCCGGATATCAAGGCCGAAGCAAGACCTTCGGCGTCGCGACCCGACGCTCGGCAAGGTCGGTGAAGGCCTGTGCGCCGTCGTCGAGCGCACGCACTTCGTAGAGCCCCTCGACCGGCAACCGCCCGTCGAAGATCGCGGCGGCGGTCGCGGCGAAATCGGCGGCGGTGTAGGTGTAGGTGCCGAAGAAGGTGATCTCCTGCAACGTGGCGCGGCGCGGGTCGAAGCCGCCGGTGCCGCCGCCGAGCCCGATATGGGCGATCACGCCGCCGGGGCGCACATGGGCGAAGGCGGCCGCGCGTGTGGCATCGATGCCGACGCCGTCGATGACGAGATCGGCTTCCACCGCCGCGTCCGACAGCTTCGCGGGCAGGTCGGCAAGGCGCGCGCGGCGCTCGGCATGGGGCTCCACCAGCATGATCCGTCCGGCGCCGTGGGCGTGCAGCGCGAGGGCGGCCCCGGCACCGATCGCGCCACCGCCGAGGACGAGGCATTCGGCGCGTCCCAGATCGAGGAGCCGCCCGGCCAGCCGCACCGCATGCCAGCCACAGGCGAGCGGTTCGGCCAGCGCCGCTGCCTCCAGCGACACATCGTCTGGCACGTCGATCAGGTTGCGCTCGGGTACCGCGACGGCCTCGGCGAACCCACCGGGCCGCGGCGGCATGGAGAGGATCTGGCGGTCGGGGCAGAGGTTATCGCGTCCGCTCCGGCAATAGGTGCACACACCGCAGGTCACCAGCGGGTTCACCGTCACGCGCCTGCCCTGATAGGTGCCTGCGATCTCGTGGCCCAGCACCAGCGGGGCGGGGCGGCGGTCGTCGTGCCCGGCCCAGGCGTGCATGTCCGAGCCGCAGATGCCGCAGAACGCGACCTCCACCGACGGGGCCTGCGGGGGCGGCACCTCGCGCAGTTGCAGGGTGTTGGGGCCGGTATAGACGAGCGCCTTCATTTCGCGGTGAAGCCTCCGTCCACATGCAGCACCTGGCCCGTGACGTAGCGCGATGCCTCGGACGCGAGGAAGAGCGCGGGGCCGGTCAGATCCTCCATCTCGCCGTTCCGCCCGATTGCGGTTTGTGCGGCGTTGCGCGCCGCCCGCTCGGGGTCTGAGAAGACGGGGCCGGTGAGCTCGGTCGGAAAGAATCCGGGGGCGATGGCGTTGGCGGTGATGCTCTGCGGCGACCATGCCTCGGCCATGGCGCGGGTGAGCTGCGCGATCCCGCCTTTCGACGCGCCATAGGCCATGGAGTTGGGGAACGCGCGGGAGGATTGCAGCGAGGCGAAATTCACGATGCGCCCCCAGCCGCCCATCCCCGGCACCAGCGCGCGGGCGAGGAAGAACGGCACGTCGAGGTTGATGGCGAGCGTCGCGCGCCAGCTCTCTGCACTGATGTCGTCCCAAGGCTGGCGGAAATTGACGCCAGCGGCGTTGAACAGGATCTGCGGGGGACCGTGATGCGCTGCCAGCGCCTCGGCGAAACCATCCCAGTCCGCGACCCCGGACAGGTCGGCCGGGTGGGCGGTTATCCCCGCGCCCAGCCCGGCCAGCGCGTCAGGCCGCCGTGCGACGGCGACGACCTTGGCTCCGGCCCGCACCAGAGCCTGCGCAAGATGTGCTCCGATCCCGGACGATGCGCCGGTGACCACCGCCACCCGGCCCGTGAGATCGAAGAGATCGCTCATCCCGTGGCGGAGAGGTCGAAGTTCTCGCCCGGGAAGTACTTGGCGAGGCGGATGTCTGCGGTGCGTGCGTGACCCTCCATCCCCTCCAGCCGGCTGATCCGGGCGCAGGCCTGCGCGATGTCGCGATTGGCCTCGCGCGTGGATTTCTGCCAGGTCACGGTCTTGATGAACTTGCCGACCGAGAGACCCCCAGTGTAATGCGCGGCCCCCTTTGTGGGCAGCACGTGGTTGGGGCCGGAGACCTTGTCGCCATAGGCCACCGTCGTCTCCTCACCCAGGAACAGCGAGCCGTAGTTGGAGAGGTTGGCGAGCCACCAGTCGAGGTCGTCCGCCTGGATCTGGAGGTGTTCGGAGGCGTATTCGTCGCTGACGCGCACCGCCTCGTCTCGGCCATCGCACAGGATGATCTCGCCATACTCGTCCCAGGCCTTCTCCGCGTTCTCGCGGTTGAGACCGGGCAGGTCGGCGATCTGCTTGGGGACGAGCCGCGCCACCTCCTCGGCCAGCGCGCGGTCGGTGGAGATCAGCCAGACCGGCGAGTTGTAGCCGTGCTCGGCCTGACCCACGAGGTCGGCGGCGACCACCTCCGGATCGGCGCTCGCATCGGCGATCACCATGCTTTCGGTGGGCCCCGCGAACATGTCGATGCCGACGCGGCCGAAGAGGATGCGCTTCGCTTCGGCCACGAACTGGTTGCCGGGGCCGGCCAGCACCCGCGCGGGTGGCGTGCCGAAGAGGCCGAAGGTCATGGCGGCGATGCCCTGCACCCCGCCGAGATTGAGGATCGTGTCCGCCCCGCAGGCGTCGAGCGCGTAGAGCACCGCCGGGTGCATCCCGTCGGCATCGCGCGGCGGCGAACAGGCGGAGACGTGGCCGACCCCGGCCACCTTCGCCGTGGTTACGGTCATGATTGCGCTCGCGACGTGGGAATAGCGGCCCCCGGGAGCGTAGCAGCCCGCGGCACTGACCGGGATCTGCTTCTGCCCGGCGATCAGGCCCGGCAGCACCTCGTACTCGGTGTCGACCAGCGCGTCGCGCTGCGCCTCGGCGAAGCGGCGGACGTTGTCGCGGGCGAAGCGGATGTCGTCCTTGAGCTTGTCGCTCACCTTGTCGGCCGCCGCGGCGCGGGCCTCGGCCCCCACCACGATCTCGCCTTCATACTTGTCGAATTTCGCGGCATAGGCGCGGGCGGCATCCTCGCCGCCCGCTTCGATCTCGTCGAGGATGGCCTGCACCGTGTCGCGCACGTCGCGCTCCCCGGTCGCTGCGGTCTTCGCGGCCTTCTTCAGATATTCCATCCTCTTGGATCTCCTACACTTCTGGCGTCACTCGCCGTTGGCAAAGGCAGCCAGTTCCGGCGTGTCCGCCACCAGCTGCATGTATTGCGGGTCGATGAAGGTCGCGGCGTCCAGCTCGCTCTCCAGCGTCCCGGTCGAGGTCATGTAGCCGCCCAGTCCGTTAAACCACTGCACCGCTTCCGGGTTGTCGCCCGTCAACAGGCCCAGCTGTTCGTCGAGGGTGAACATCGGCCGCGTGTCGATCTCGCGCTGCAGGTACTGCTCCGGCAGCTCCACGCCCGTGAGCGCGTAGAAATCGGCCATCATCGAGACCGCTTCGTCGTTGTTGTCGCGGATCCATTGTACTCCGCGCAGGAAGACGGCGAGGAAGCGGGCGACCATCTCCGGGTTTTCCTCGGCATAGTCGCGTCGGGCGATCAGCGCGCCGGGCACGATGGCGCCCGCGTCCTGACCGGAGCAGAGGAGCTCGGCCCCCGCACGCTCCTCCAGCGTGTAGATGTTGGGCGCCCAGAGGCCCGCCATGGCGCCGGTGCCGGTCGCGAAGGCGGAGATGATCTCCTGCTGGTTCAGGTTCACCACCTCGACGTCATCGGGATAGGTCAGCCCGAAGCTCTCGATACACGCCGCGGAGGCATACTCGCCGGTGGAGTTGGTGGTGACGAGGAGCTGCTGCCCGCGCAGGGCCTCCGCCGGATCGGCGCGGACGGCCTCGGCATCGTCGCCGCGGACCATCATGGCGTTGCCCGCACTCTCGTTGTTCGTGATGCCGATCGTCACGATGTCGAAGCGGGCAGCGCCCAAAACGGCCGGGGCCGAGCCGGTACCGCCTACGTCCCAGTCACCCGCCGCGGCGGCCGCGACCTGTGGGGCGCCGGAGGGGAAGGTGGAGTAGTTCGGGCCAAGGCCCACCTCGTCCCACCAGCCCATCTGGTCCGCCACGTAGAACGGCAGCGCCCAGTAGAGCGCGGGCTGGTAGCTCACGTTGATGTCGTCCTGCGCCGTCGCAGGCACGGCAAGGGCGGTGGCCGAGGCCAGGGCCGCCAGAGTCATGCGTAGTTTCATCGCGTAGTCTCCCTTGTTGGTCGTTAGCGGTCGTCGCCCATCTCTTCCCGCAGCAGACGCCAGACCTGCCCGCGCAGATGCGTGAAGCTCGGCATCTCCATCACGTCGTCGATGGGTTCTTCGGACCATCCCTCGCTCTCACGCGTCGAGGTGACCTCGATCACCTCCTTGATGCGGCCAGGGTTGCGGCCCATCACCACCACGCGGTCGGCCAGATACACGGCCTCTTCCACCGAGTGGGTGATGAACAAAACGGTGCGCGGGTTCACATGGGAGAGGCGCACCAGCTCTTCCTGCATGATCGTTCGGGTCTGCGCGTCGAGCGCGCCGAAGGGTTCGTCCATCAGGAGCACGCCCGGCTCGGTCGCGTAGCTGCGCGCGATGGCGACCCGCTGCTGCATCCCGCCCGAAAGCTGGTGAGGGTAGGACTGCTCCGTCCCCTCCATCTTCATCAGCGTGAGGTAATGGTCGACGGCGTCGTCCCGCTCCTTCTTCGACGCGCCGCGGGAGCGCATGCCGAAGGTGATGTTCTCGTAGACCGTCTTCCACGGGAAGAGCGCGAATTGCTGGAAGACAACGGCGCGGTCGGGGCCGGGACCTGTGACCTTCTTCGACGCCACGCGGACCTCGCCCTCGGTCGGCGTTTCCAGCCCCGCCACCATGCGCATCAGTGTGGTCTTGCCGCAGCCCGAGGGCCCGACGACGGAGATGAATTCTTTGTCCTTCACCTCGAAATCGATGCCGCCGATGGCGACGAAGGGCTTGCCGCCGCGGCCGAAGACCTTGGTCACTCCGTCGAAGATGATGTCGCTCATGCGCCCTCCCACTTGGCCCGGACGCGCGCCTCCACGAAGCGCAGCGCGTAGTCGATAGCGAGGCCCGTCAGGCCGATCACCAGCATTGCCGTCATCACGGTGGACGGGCTCAGGTTGGACTGGCCCTGCACCATCACGTAGCCGATGCCGGACGAGACCACGATCAGCTCCGCGCCGATCAGCGATTGCCAGCCGAGGCCCGCGGCGATGCGCAGGCCTGCGGTGATCGAGGGCAGGGCGCCGGGCAGCAGCACCTCCCGCGCGATGCGGAACTCGCTCGCACCATGGGTCTGCGCCGCCTCGATCAGATGCATGTCGACGAGCCGCGCGCCGCGATAGGCGTTGATTACGCAAGGCGCGAAGGCCCCGGTGAAGATCACCATGATCGGCCCGCCGATGCCCGTCCCGAACCAGAGTGCCGCGAACGGCACCCAGGCGAGCGGGGCGACGTAGCGATAGCCCTCGAAGAGCGGGGTGATGATGTCCTCCAGGAGCCGGAACCGCCCCATCATCAGGCCGAGCGGCACGCCGATGATCGCGGCGAGCGCGAAGCCGCCCATGAAGCGGCCAAAGCTCGACAGGAGGTGCTCCTGAAGCGTGAAGCCCGCGAAGGGGCGGCCCATCAGGGTGATCGTGCGGTCGATGACCTCGATGGGCGAGGGCAGGACGAAGTTGGAGACGAGACCGGCGGACACCACGCCCTGCCAGACCCCGAAGAACAGGACCAGACCCGCGACGGACCAGGGCCAGAGGGGGCCATGCTCCTGCCGCATCAGACGGTCCTCCAGCGGATCACGCGCTTTTCCACCTGCGCGAGCAGCCGGGTCGTGAGAGCGCCCGCCACCGCGATGCAGACCATCGCCACCAGGATCATCGCCGTGTTCACGTCGCGATAGGCGGTCTGCAGCACGCGGCCGAGGCCGAGGAACGCGCCGACGAGCTCGGCCGCGACCAGCGTCGTCCAGCTCGCCTGAAGGGACAGCCGCAGCCCGGTGAAGATCATCGGGGCGGCGTCGGGCAGGTAGACTTCCCGGATCAGCCGACCGGTGCCCGCGCCATGGACGCGCGCGGCCTCCACCAGCGTCTTCTTCACGTTGCGCGTGCCGGTATAGGTGTTGATGACGGAGGGCACGAAGGCGGAGACGAAGATCACCATGATCTTCGACGCGTCGCTCAGCCCCAGCCAGACGATGGCGAGCGGGATCCAGGCGAGCGGCGGGATGGGCCGCAAGAGCAGGAAGACGGGGTTGAAGAACGCCTCCGCTCGCTTGTCGTAGCCCATGATGAAGCCGAGCGGCACGCCCACGGCGATCGCGGTCAGAAAGCCGGTGACGACCAGCCACAGGCTTTGCAGCGTCTGCTCGACGAGGGTGCCGCCCGCATAGCCGTCGAAGGCCAGTCGGCCGAAGGCGGCCACGAAGCCCTCGGGCGTCGGAAAGCGGAACTCGTTCACGAAGCCCGTGACGCTGGTCAGCAGGTACCAGATCAGCAGGACGGCCACGATGGTCAGCATCCCCGTCAGGGAGGACCGCGTGACGAACCGCCCCCAGGGTGTCCGCTTCTCCGTGGCGCCTGTGAGCATGAAATCTCCGTTGTATGCGCTTACATCGTCACTGTAAGCGTGTACAATCGAGTCGGGCAAGGGTTATCTTCGGCGTCCACGTTGCAGGGGATTTGGCATTTGTCACGGCAGGTTACACAGCTCGACGTTGCGCGAAGGGCGGGGGTCTCAACCGCCACGGTGAGTCGGGTGCTCAACGGATCGGACCTGGTGCGCGACGATGTGCGCACCCGGGTCGAGGCCGCGATGACCGAGCTCGGCTACATTCCGGACGTCGCGGCGCAGAGCCTCGCGACCCGCCGGTCCCGCACGCTCGGCGCGATCATCCCGACGCTGAAGAACGCGATCTTCGCCGAAGGGGTGAACGCGCTGGAGGAGGCGGCGCGCGGGCGCGGCTACACGCTGCTCATCGCGATCTCCAACTACGATCCGGAGCTGGAGACGGAGCTCATCCGCCGCATGATCGAGCGGGGTGTCGACGGCCTGATGCTGGTGGGCAACCACCGCGCGCCCGCGGCGCAGGACCTGCTGAAGAAGACCGGCCTGCTGCATGTCTGCGGATGGAGCTTCGATCCGCAGCCGGGCACGGCCAATGTCGGCTTCGACAACGGCGCGGCCATGCATCCGCTGGTCGATCACCTCGTCGAGCGTGGCCACCGCGAGATCGCCATGCTGGCCGCGAACACGCAGGCCAATGACCGCGCGCGGGACCGGGTCGCGGGCGTCCGTGCGCGGCTCGTCCACCATGGACTGGAACTGCGCTCCGACCGCCTGGCCGAGGTCGCCTACTCGATCCGCGATGCGCGCGCGGCACTGCCCCGGCTGCTCGCGACGAAGCCCACGGCGGTGATCTGCGGCAACGACACCATCGCGCTCGGCGCTATTCTCGCAGCGCAGTCGGCCGGGGTGCGGATCCCGCAGGATCTCGCCGTGACCGGCTTCGACAACCTCACGCTCTCGGCCGAGATGTCGCCGGCGCTCACCACCATGCATGTCCCCGCCGTCGAGATGGGCGAGCTGATCGCCGCGGCCCTGATCGACGCGGTGGAGGGCGAGACGCCGCCCCCCTCCCACAAGCTCACCCCCCGCCTGATCGTGCGGGAGACCACGATGGAGCCCGCCCTATGAAGCGTTTCGCCGGCAGCTTCACCCAGCAGGAGGCCCTGCCCGAGGAGGCGATCGCCGCCGCCGTCGAGGTCATGCGCAGCGGCCGCCTGCACCGCTACAACGTCGCCCCGGGGGAAAGTGGCGCGGCCGCGCGACTGGAGCGGGCCTATGCGGAGTGGCAGGGCGTGCCCTATTGCCTCGCCGTGACCTCGGGCGGGCAAGCGATGCAGATCGCCCTGCGCGCGGTCGGGGTGCGGCCAGGCGATGCGGTGCTGACCAACGGCTTCACCCTCGCCCCCGTGCCCGGTGCGATCGCGGCGGTCGGCGGGCGGCCCGTGCTCGTCGAGATCACCGAGGATCTGGTGATCGACCTCGACGACCTCGCGGCGAAGGCGGGGCAGGCGCGGGTGCTGCTGCTCTCGCACATGCGCGGGCATCTCGCGGACATGGACGCGCTGATGAAGGTGGCGGAGGCCCACGATCTGACGGTGATCGAGGACTGTGCACACACCATGGGCGCGCGCTGGAACAACACGCTCAGCGGCAATTTCGGGCGCATCGCGTGCTTCTCGACCCAGACATACAAGCACATGAACTCCGGCGAGGGCGGGTTCCTCACCAGCCGCGATCCGGAGGTGATGGCGCGGGCGGTGATGCTCTCGGGCTCCTACATGCTCTACGGGCGGCACGGGGCGGCGCCGGGGCCGGAGGCCTTCGCCGACGTGGCACTCGACACGCCAAACATGTCGGCACGCATGGACAACCTGCGCGCGGCGATCCTGCTGCCGCAGCTCGCCCAGCTGGACGCCAATGTGAGCCGCTGGGTGGAGCGGGAGGCCGCGGTGCGCGAGGAGCTCGCCCGCAGCCCCGCGATCCGCCTGCCGGAGGCCCCGGCGGCCGCCTTGCGGGTCGGCAGCTCGATCCAGTTTCAGGTCGAGGGCGTGGCGCCCGAAGATCTGCTCGCCCGTGCCGCCGAGCGGGGGGTGGAGCTCAAGTGGTTCGGTGCCCAGCACCCGGCGGGCTTCACCTCCGCCCATCGAAGCTGGCGCTACATCGCCCCGCAGGACCTGCCGCGGACCGATGCGATCCTTGCGACGCTGATGGACATGCGGCTGCCGCTCACCTTCTCCGTCCCCGAATGCCGGGAGATCGGGGCCCTGATCGTGGACGCGGTCGAGGCCCGCTGACCTCACGTCCGTGACCGCGAGTTGATACGGGTCAAAGTCCGGTCCCCGCGAAAGGCGCATCCCTTGGTCGAAGCGATCAGGAGAGTTGCGATGAAACGCCTTGCCCTGCGGGCCCTTATGACCCTCGCCATCCTCTGCACGCCACCTGCAGCGGTGGCCGACCAGACGGAAACCCAGCTTGGCCAGGACCGGTTCGTTGCCGGGGGCCGGGTCGAGCAGACCGATACGATCTCCGGCGACCTGCTGATCGCGGGCGCGCGGACCCGCGTCTCGGGCACGGTGGCCGAGGATCTCTACGCCAGCGCGTTTTCCGTCGATATCCCTGCGCGGGTCGCGGGCGACATTGTCGCTGCCGGTGGACAGGTGGTGCTGAGCGGCGCGGCTGGGCGCGATGCGCTGCTCGCCGGCATGTCGATCACCGTCGACACGGATGCGAGCGTGAACGGCAGCCTGCGCGTCTTCGCCGGGTCCGCCACGCTGCGCGGCACCATCGGAGGGACGCTCTTCGTCTCCGCCGGAGAGGTCCATCTCGACGGGCCGGTCTCGGGCGATGTGCTGATCAACGCCGCCGACGTCACCTTCGGCTCCGATGCCCGGATCGACGGCACGCTGATGCTGTCGACGCCCCAGCAGGTCGCCGTCCCGACCGAGGTCGTGCCCGCGGGCCGCATCACCTATGTGGATTTCGATGCGGAGAACTGGCCCGATCTTGACGAGATGGGGTGGGAGGGGCTGCCCGAAGGGCCGTCCACCTTCGCGATCATCGGCGGCTATCTCGTGACGCTCGGCTTCCTGCTGGCGCTGGGGGCCACGTTCCTCGCCCTCGTGCCGCAGCGGGTGGCGGTGATGCGGCGCATGGCGCTGAACCGGCCGTGGCTGACGGTGCTGCTGGGGGCCATCGGCTTCTCGACGCTGGTGGGCCTGATCCCGATCTCGGCCATGAGCGTGATCGGCATTCCGCTGGTGCCCATCGCGCTGCTCGGCGTCGTGCTGGGCTGGGTGCTCGGCTACCTACTCGGCGCCTACGTGATCGCCATGGCGCTGGCGCGGGCCGGGGGCCTCGGCGACACGCCGTCGCTGCCCGCGCGCATCGCGGTGCTGGCGGGTGCCATCACGGGGGCCGCGCTGTTGAACTTCATCCCGGTGATCGGCTGGGTCGCGAACTTCGCCATCGTCTTCTTCGGCGTCGGCGCGCTGACCGAAGGGGTGCTGCGCGCGGCCATGCCCGGCGTCGATCCCGACGAACATGACGAGATGATGGAGCCGAAGGAGGGGCGCCCGGCATGAAGGACCTCACGATCCCGCCCGATGCCATGCGCACGATGATCCAGCAGCTTCGCGCGCTGGGTGCTGGCGAAGACCTGACGGTGGAGGAGGGCACCGACCTGCGCCGCAACGAGCTGCAGGCCGAAATCGCCTCCCTCGACCGGGACCAGCAGCACGAACTGGTGGCGCTCCTCTGGGTCGGCCGCGGTGATTTCAGCGAGGACGAGTGGGAGGAGGCGGTGGCCCTCGCCGAGGATCGCCACACCGGCCCCTGCTTCGACTACATCATCGCCCAGCCGCTCGCCGCGGACGAGATCGCGGCGGGGCTGGAGGAGATCGGGCACGACCACCTCCTGCTCGACGGCGACTACTGAGCGGAGCCGGAGAGCGGGCGCCCGTTGACTCCGCCCGCGCCCTGTCTAGCTCAGAGGAGCCGGGGCAGGCGGACCTGCCGCCTCGGCCCCATTGACCGAGCAGGAGCGCCGCATGACCAACGACACCACGGCGATCGAGGGCGCGCGCCAGTCGGTCAGTGCCACCGATCCCTACGCACGGGAGCAGCAGACCTTCCCGGTTCTGACCGACGACCAGATCGCGCGGCTCTCCGATTACGGCGTCGCCGAGGACATGGACGCGGGCACGATCCTGTTCGAGCGTGGACAGCGCGGCGTCGACTTCTTCGTCGTGCTCGAGGGCAGCGTCGAGATCTACGACCTCGACGACGAGGGCGATCCGGTCATCATCACCGTCCACGGGCGGCACCAGTTCACCGGCGAGCTCGACCTCTTTAATAAGCGCACGATCCTCGTGGGCGGGCGCACCGGCGGGCCGAGCCGCCTCTTGCGCCTCACCCGCGAGCAGTTCCGCCGGATGGCGAGCACCGAGCAGGACATCGGCGAGATCGTGATGCGCGCCTTCATCCTGCGCCGCACCGCCTTCATCGTGCATTCGGAGGCCGGTGTGACGTTGCTCGGCCGCGGCAATGACCGGGATCTGTTGCGCATCAACCGCTTCCTGATGCGCAACGGCTACCCGGTCGAGCGGCTGGAGCCCGACAGCGAGGCGGCGCGCCGGTTCGTCGGCGACAGCGGTTTCGATCCCGACGCGGGGCCGGTGGTGCGCACGCCCGACGGCGACGTCTTCTTCAACCCCACCACGTCGGAGCTCGCCGACCGGCTCGGCCTGACCGAGGAGCTCGACCCCGATCACGTCTACGACCTCGCGGTGGTGGGTGCGGGGCCTGCGGGACTCTCGGCCTGTGTCTATGGAGCGTCCGAGGCGCTCGACACCATCGTGATCGAGGCGGAGGCGCCGGGCGGGCAGGCGGGCACGAGCTCGCGGATCGAGAACTATCTGGGCTTTCCCACCGGCATCTCGGGCCAGGCGCTTGCGGGCCGGGCCTGGATCCAGGGTCAGAAATTCGGCGCGAAGTTCGCCATCGCGCACAACGCCTCCAGCATCCGGCGCGACGGCGATATCGTGACCGTCACGACAGAGACACGCTGCGATATCCGCGCCCGCGCCGTGATCCTCGCGTGCGGGGCGACGTACCGGAGCATCGCCCTCGACGATTACGAGAAATACGAGGGGCAGAGCATACACTACGCCGCCACGGCACTCGAGGCGCAGTTCTGCGCGGGCACCGACGTGGTCGTGGTGGGCGGCGGCAACTCGGCGGGGCAGGCGGCGGTCTTCCTGTCGGCCCACGCGAAGCACGTCCACATGCTGGTGCGCGGGCCGAGCCTTGCCGCGAGCATGTCCGACTACCTCGTCAGCCGCATTGAGGAGTCGCGCCGCATCACGCTCCACACCAATGCCGAGCTCACCGCCCTGCACGGCGACCGCATCCTGCAGCGGGCCACCTGGTCCACCAAGACGGGCGATACGGTGACGCGGGATGTCAGCAACATCTTCGTCATGATCGGCGCGGTGCCGAACACCGCCTGGATGGACGATTGCGTGGAGCTCGACGAGAAGGGCTTCGTCGTCACGGGCCGCGACGGCTCCTCCCCGTTCCAGACTTCGGTCCCGGGCATCTTCGCCGTGGGCGACGTGCGCTCGGGCTCGGTCAAGCGCGTGGCCTCCGGCGTCGGCGAGGGCTCGGTCTGCATCAGCGCCGTCCACGCCTTCCTCGCGGAGCTGAACGGGTAGACAGCTCCGCTCAGAACCGCCAGTCGTAGCTCAGGGAGGCGCCGTAGGCCTCATAGCCCGACTGCCCGATCCCGTCGAAGAAGCCCGAGACGCTCAGCCCGCCCGGCAGCAGCGTGTGCGTCTCGGCAGAGAGGTTGAGCCGTGCCCGCCCGCCGTCCTGTGGCGGCACCACGCCGCGCGCGGCTCCCGTCGCGTCCGTGCGCGCATGGATCGCCGCGATCCCGGTCCCGAAGGTCCACCGCTGGGTGTTGATGTCGACGGGCACCGAGATGTCGAGGCCCGCCGCGACCTCGCGGGTCGAGACCGACTGGCCCGGCACCCGCGTCCCTTGCGCGTTCTCGTAGGGCTGCTGCTCGTCCTCGGCATAGGCGGCGGAGAGGCTGGGGACCAGCGTGAACGCCTCGACGCCAAGCTCGCCTGCAACACGGACCATGGCGAGGAAACGGTCCGTGTCGAACGTGTCGGTGAAGGTGCCGAAGGGTGTCGTCTCGTTCCGGCTCTCCCCCCACAGAGTGCGCGCCTCGTAATAGAGCGGCTGGCCGGGAAGCTTGCCGATCAGGTAGGGGCCGGCGAGCCAGCCGGTGCCCTCCGTCTCCGCCTCGCCATCCTCGGTGCGCATGTGGTCGAGCTGAAGCATGAGGCCCGGCCGCAGGTTGGGGCCGAGGTCGAGATGCGCGCCGACGGCCGCCAGCACATGGTCGCCCTCCGTGTCGTCCGATGTCGTGCGCGAGCCGCTCACCCGGACCCACGTGTCGCCATCGCCGCGGGAGACGAAGCTGAAATAGGCCTCGCCCGGCACCGCACCGAAGTCGAATGAGCCCGCATTGCACGCCCCCGACATGAGGCAGATCGTGCCGGGTTGGTTGGCGATGAGCTGCGTCGTGCGGCCTGCGATGAAGTCCGCGATGACCTCCTGCGTCTCCACCACGATGCGGTCGTCGGTGGACAAGACGGCCGAGGCGAGGTTGCCGTTGCCCGCCGCGTCGACGGCGACGCCCGCGGGAACCTGAAGCGTCACGCTGCCTGTTCCGCCCGCTGTGACCTGCGCCGTGTAGGAGCTGCCCGAGCCTGTGAGGCCGGTCACGGTGGCGTTCACAGCGTTGATGTCGCCCAAGGTGAAGCCCGTGACGGCCTCCGAGAAGGTGATGTCCACCGCGAAGCTCACAGGTCCGCGGATCTCGGCCGGCGCGCCGCTGATCGCGACCGTGGGGCCAGTAGCGTCGAGCGTGAAGGAAACGCTGTTGTTCGCATCCGCCCCGTCCGCGTTGAAGTTGCCGACGGAGTCCGAGAACACTCCGCTGCCGACCGACACGCCCGGCGCTCCGCTGCCATCCGCGGTGAAGGTCGCCGAGTAGGAGGTACCGGAGCCGGAAAAGCCGTTCAGTGCGCCCCCGCTGACCTGCACGTCGCCTGCCGTGAAGTCGGTGGAGCTGACACTCAGCGTGAAGGTCACCGGCGCGGTCTGTCCCGGTCCAAGCGTGCCGCCGCTGGTGCTCAGCGCGATGGTCGGCGTCGCGGTGCTTGCCGTCGCGGTCAGCGCCGCGGGAGGAGAGGACGCCGCCACGCAGCCGCTATCGGCGTCTTCGACGGTGCCGCGTCTCAACCCGATGGACACCGCACCATCGGCCAGCGGACGCACCGCCACCGTATAGTTCGTACCCGACCCGCTGATGCCGTCGACGGCGAGGTTCGTCAGGTCGAAATCACCCGCTGTGAGCCCGGTGACGGCTTCCGAGAAGGAAAGCGTCAGGCTCGCGCCCGTGCCCGGCAATGGATCCGACAGCCCGGTGAAAGTCGTCACCTCCGCATGTGTGTTGTCCACCAGGATCGTGTCCGTTGCGGTGTCGGACAGCCCCGTCGTCCCGTCGGTCACCGTCAGGCGCGCCGTAAAGGAGCCCTCGAGTGTGTAGGTGTTAACGGGATTCCGGAGTGCCGACCCCTTCCCGTCTCCGAAATCCCAGGACCAGGACGGCGATGCGCCAAGGTTGCTGCTGTTATCCGTGAAGAACACGTTGTGCCCGATCTCGCAGCCGACCAGTGGATTGGCCGTGAAGTCGGCGATGGGCTGCGCTGCGCCCACGTGCGGCGACAGCCCTGCCAGCGCACAGATCCCAGCGACGGCGCAGCCGCGCAGGAGGCGTGCAGGTCGCCGCACGCGTATCATTCCGAACATGAGAAGATTCCGTTGTCCCCACCTATCCCACGGGACAGGCTGGCGCCATGCGCCCACGGCTGGTTTCGCTCGTTAGATCAAAGCGCTGTCCCACAGTCTTGCCTGCACGCCTGCGCGGCGGACGCCAAGTCCCCAATTGGGGACTGCCAGCGGATTTCCGCTCATTGTGCCTTTGTCAGGATCCCCCGGCGGTCCGGTGGCGGGATCCGGTAGGGCACGCCCGCGGCCGCGCAGAGCAGCCAGTCCCACTCCGCATAGATGAAGGCATGGCCGCGTCCTGGAAGCTCCGTGAGTTCGGCTCGCGCGGCCTTGCGGGCCAGCGCCCGGGCGCCCTCCAGCGGATTGACCCGGTCTTCGGCGCCGTGGAAGAGGTGGAGCGGCACGGTGAGCTCCGACAGGTCGAAGTCGAGCGGTTGGGCGACGATCCGGTATTCCTGCACGATCCCGTCCATCCCGCCCGCGATGCGCTCCTCCAGCATGGCGCGGGAGCGGGGACGGATGTCGGGCGACATCAGGATCGCCTCCTCGTGCGGGCACTTCGCGCGGGCCGCGGCCTGGTCGGCATAGTTGTCGATGTTCTGGAGGATGGACTTCGTGACGAAGGGGATCACCCGGCGCAGCAGGCCGGGCCAGCGCCGCCCGATCATCTGGGAGACCTGGTAGAAGAAATCGCGATCGCGCCAGTCTGGAGCCACGAAATCCGGATAGCAGACCGAAGCGAGCACGACGCGATCCACGCGCTTCTGCAGTCCCGCAGCCGCGCCAAGTGCTGCGACCGAGCCGTAGGAGTAGGAGAGGAGCGAAAACCGGTCGATCCCCATCGCGTCGCAGACCAGCTGCACCTCCTCCGCATGGTCGAGCGCGCCGGTCATGGGCCGGAAGCTCGACCCGAACATGCCGGGGCGACAGGGCAGCACCAGCCGTGCGCCGATCCGGTCGAGGAGTGGCAGATAGCGCTCAGGATAGGCCAGAAGATCGAGCGCGCCGCCCGACAGCGCATCGAGATGCACGATCGGATAGGCATCCTCCCGGCCGAGCACAAAGACCTCGATCTGGCCACCATCGGGCCGCTGGATCAGGCGGCGGATCTGGGATGCGGGTTCCGCGGCGCGGTCGCCGCGCAGCATCAGCGCCGGGTTGAGCACGAGCATCCGCAACAGCTCCGCCTGACCGCTGACGCCGGCCTCCAGGCAGATCGCCTTGAAATAAGTGCGCGCCGTCTCGTAACTGAGGTTCTGCTCGTCGGCCGCCCGGCGCAGGTTGGCGTGGCGCAAGAAGCTCTCCAGCAGGGCGCGCTGCGAGGGTCGGAGCGACAGGTCGTGGGCAACGGCCGCCGCCATGCCCTCGACACCCTGAGTGAAGCTGATCCGGGCGGAGGCGACCTCCGGCGGCAGGCCAAGTTCGCGCACTCGATCGGGCCCGAAGAAGAAGCCGTGCTCGGGCGCCGGATCGCGCGGGCCATCGAGCTTCGGCACCGCCTCGGCGTGGCCCAACGTGTCGATCCGGCGCCCGTCATGGCCGAAGAGCTCGACCCGCAGCGCCAG
Source organism: Pontivivens ytuae (assembly GCF_015679265.1). Lineage (NCBI taxonomy): Bacteria > Pseudomonadati > Pseudomonadota > Alphaproteobacteria > Rhodobacterales > Paracoccaceae > Pontivivens > Pontivivens ytuae. Next base: position 4,090,815 of record NZ_CP064942.1, on the reverse strand, counting down.
TGATCTCATCAGCCGATCCTGCAGATCGCCCCGCTCCTGCAGACGCACGATCCGTTCGGAGATCTGGAGACCTTTGGCAAAGTGGACCTGCAGATCGTGCAGCGCGTCCGGCGCGACCTCACCCTCTTCGAATGCCTCGTAAATCCGCAGCACCGTCTCCGGCCACAGCGAGTTGTCGATGGCGGTGTCGTAGATCAGGTGTATCAAGTCGGAGTTCAGCTCGGCTTTCGAGGCGCCGGACGACGGTAGGTCGGTGTCAGCCATCGGCGCACCGGGCCGGTCGGATGCGCAGTGCCAGTTGCCCCGATGTCATGTGAGTGTCGCTCCAGGCCAGTGTTTCTGCTGCCATTCCATCGGAAGTCGCATTTTGCATCAAGATCTTATCTGCTTTCGGCGGACGGGGCTGCATGCCGCCATCATCTTTATCGTGCTGCGGATTGCCGGGACACGTCAGAGGCCCTGGCTCGTGAACCTTTCCGCCTGTTCCGGCCACTCACGACCATGGCGACGCCTGTCGCGTGTTTTGAAGCGGGAGAGTGGGCATGGTTTCGGAAAGGGATTTGGGCAGTTTCGGTTGCGATACGAGGTGCGTCGCGGACGACCGGTGGTCGGGGAGCCGACACGGTGACTGTGGTGCCGCCCTGCGGGCCCCCTCATGAAGCTTCTGCCCGCCTCGATCCTCGCCACTTCCATCGCCATCGCGCCGGCCGTCTGGCATGTCTCGCAGACGCGCCTCGCGCCGCCACCCCCGCCTGAGATCGGGCTGAGGGATGTCGAGGCGGAGCTTGTGACCCTGCGCACCGAGGTCGCCCAGCTTCGCGCCCGGATCGACGGGCTCGACGCGCGCACGTCGCTCGGCCTGCTGAACCCCACCCGCGCGCCGGAGCCGGAGCCGCAGGCCCCCGCCGCCTCCGACACGTTGCAGGATGCCTTCGCTCAGGTCGTGCTGATCGCCGACCGCCGCTCGGCTAACGAGGGTCTGACGGTGGCGCGCCCTGCCTTTCTGGAGGAGCTCTTCGGCCTGCCGCGCGAGGATCTCAACGACGAGTGCCAGCCACTGACCAACCCCACGCTGACCGCCCTGATCGCGACCGAGGATGTGGGGCCGATCCGGGCGCGGCTGATCCGGCCCGCGCTGGTCTCGCTGCGCCAGGTCTTCGCCAACGTGCAGGTCTTCGAGCCGGAGCTTTACGAGCGGATCGAGAGTGCCGGCTCACTCTGCGTCCGCCGGATCCGGGGGGCGGAGCGGGCGGCCTCCGCCCATGCCTACGGGCTGGCGGTGGATATCAATATCGACGGCGTGCTCGACGAGCTGGCCGACGGCAAGACGCAGCTCGGCCTCATTCTGCTTGCCGACTTCTTCAAGCGCGAGGGCTGGGTCTGGGGGGCCGGGTTCGGGCGCGAGGACTCCATGCATTTCGAGGTGAGCCGCGAGAAGCTGGAGCAGTGGCGTCGTCTCGGCGAGATCTGACGCTGCCCTTCGCCCAGCCCCTCAGGCGCAGGGGCACAGGCTGCACATGTCGAACGGATCGACCTCCAGCGCCATCTGGAACGAACCCTGAAGCGCCATCACCACGTTCATGAACGGCGCGATGGCGAGCCGCGGCGGGGTGAAGCTCGCCCCGGCGAAGGCGGTGTTCATCGAGCCGGCCACGCTCTCCCCCAGCCGGATGTCCTCCATCGGCGGCAGCAGCTCCAGCTTCTCGTTGAGCGTGAGCGCCATCAGCGCGTCCGGCAGCGGGATCGGCAGCGCGAAATGACCCCAGCGCGACAGCATCATCCGGATGGGCCCGAGGGTCGACGGGTTGAGGTTCTCGCCGAACGCCTCCTCGATCGTGGCGAGGGATTGCAGCGCCAGCGCCAGTTTCTGCAGCATCGGCAGCGAGATCGCGAGGTGCGGCGGCGTGAGCTTTGCAAGGCCCTGCAACCGGTTCTGCAGGGCCGAGACTGCGCCCGGATCGCCCAGCGGTGGCAGGTTCAGCGTCTCGTTGAGCTGCATCAGCGGCGGCAGCCCGGCCATCAGCTTTGCCATGTGCAGCTTCGGCCGGGTCAGCGCGAAGTTGTAGCTGTTGACCCGCGGCCCCGCGATCTCCTCGGGAAACGCGCTCAGGGTGAAGGGGTCGAGGCCGAGGGCGCGCAGGTCCAGCACCAGCCGCGCAACGATGGCGAAGTTGATCAGCGGCTGGATCTTCAGCGTCGTCAGCCAGCCAAGGCGCGGCCAGACGTTGCGCGTGATGCTGGCGGCGGCCTGCTCCATCTGGAATTCCAGCATCGGCAGGTCGTCGAGCGTGAAGCTGCCCGACATCATCGAGAGCATCATGCTCATCTGCATCATCGGCCCGCCGAAGAGGCTCATATGCGGCAGCACCACCGGGTCGAAGCCAGTGGCGATCTGCATGTCGAGCCGGTCGTCGGGCGCGATGGCCGGCAGTGCCACGGCGAGCTTCATCGTCAGCGGCGCGGGCGGCAGGACCGGGACCGCGGCCATGTTGAAACGGTTGCGCGCCTCGTCGGCGGGGACGGTGCAGAAACAGGTCATCTCAGATGTCCACCACGATGATCGAGACGTTGTCAGCGCCGCCGCCCGCGAGCGCATGCTCGAGCAGAGCCTCGGCCACGCGGTCCGGCGGCCCGTCGCTCAGGTAGGTGCGCAGCGTCTCGAGATCGGCGTATTTCGACAGCCCGTCGGAGCAGAGGAGGAAGCGGTCGCCGGGCTGGACGTCGCCGCGGCGCTTGTCGATCTCCAGCACCTCGCCGACGCCCACCGCGCGGGTGATGCGGTTGGCCTGCGGATGGTTCTCGGCCTCGTCCCAGGTCAGGTAGCCCTGCTCGACCAGCTCGCCGACCACCGAGTGATCGGCGCTGATCATCTGGAGCGCGCCGCCACGCAGGCGGTAGAGGCGGCTGTCCCCGGCCCAGAGGCACATGAAGTGCTCCTCGGTGAGCACCAGCAGCACGACGGTCGCGCCGATGGTGACGTGGCCGCGGCGGGCGGCCTCCTCCCCGATCTCGCGATGGGCGGTCTGGATGGCGCTGCGGGCGGAATGCATGATCTCCGCCGGCTGAAGCATGGCGGACAGGCGGTCGAGTGCCGCGACCACGGTCTGGCTCGCGAAATCACCGCCCGCGTGGCCGCCCATGCCGTCGGCCACGGCCCAGAGGCCGATATCGGGGCGCGACAGGATCGCATCCTCGTTCACCTTGCGCACATGGCCGGTATGGGTCGTGGCGCTGTAGCGGCGCTGCGCGGTGGCGGTCGGTCGGGTCATCTCGGACACCCCCGTTGTCAGGATGCGATGCGCCAGGTCGGCGCGGCGAGGTCGAAGAGGGTGCGGGCCGCCTCGGGGCCTTCGGGCAGGGTCGAGGTGAGCATGACGCGGTTGGCTCCCTCCACCTGCGCGATCCAGAGGGCCGCGGGATCGCTGGTGCCGAGGGCCGCGAAGCCGTGCTCCGGGGCCGCCGTCGTCACGATGGTGGGGAGGGGCCCTTCGCTCGCGACCAGTTCGGTCGGGTTGGGGGCGGGCAGGGCGGCCAGCATCTCCTCCAGCCCCTCCAGCGTCGCGCCGTCCTCCAACATCGCGAGCGCCGTCTCCTCCAGCGCATCGAAGGTGAGGGCCGCGGCGCGGTAGGCGCCCCAGGCGGAGCTTTCCATCTCGGCGGCGAGGCAGAGGGGGAAGCGGCGGCCCACCCGGTCGACGCTCGGCATCACGACGCCCGCCACCGCGTGCGCGCCGCAAAGCCCCGGCGACAGGGCGAAACGCCAGATCGGCGCGCCCATGTAGCAGGCGTCCCACCGGTCGCCCAACGCCTTGCCCCCGGCGACGAGTAGCGCCTGCATCCAGCGATCCCAGCCGCGCACGAAGTCCGGGGAGAGCCCCGCCCGCACGAAATCGCCGACGCAGGGCACCTTGCCGTACCAGCCATATGCCGCCTGCATCTCCATCACAGCGACGCCGGGCAGGAGAAGCTGTCGAGCGCGGAGACGGTGAACGGGTTCAGCGCCGAGCCCGCGCGAAGCTGGAAGATCGCGATCCGCCCGCCGAGGTTGAAGATCATGCGGTTGCGGTCCGACACGTTGGTCCGCCGCAGCTCCGCCGCGTCGAGCAGCCGGAACCAGGCCCACGGGCCGTCGCGCTGGATCGTGTTCTCCAGATCCGTCCGCGCGGGGGAGAACGCGACCCGCGTGCGCCCGCCCGCCTGACCGGGCCACGTCACGGGTGTCACTTGCGGGGGCCCATGGGCGTAGATCACCTGCTGGCCCTCGATCTCCACCACCACCTGATCGACATTGGGGTCGAGGGCGACGGGCGTCACGTCGAAGGTGATCGAGGGCAGGCCGGGGCTCAGAAAGAAGCTGTCCCGGATCTCGGCCGCCTTCTGGAACTGCGCGATCACCGCCGGGGAGATCCCGATATCCACGCCGTTCACCCGGCGCAGCCGCCATGGATCGCTGGTTGTGTCGACGAAGGGCGCGAGGTTCTCGTTGAAGAACGTATCCATCAGCCCGCTCGGCCCGAAGAGACGCCCAAAGTCCTGAAGCGTCACGTCCGCCTGCGCCTGCCGGCTGAACGGATAGCGCCCGTCGATGGCCCGGCGGCAGAAGGGTAGCACCTGCGATTGCCACGCGCCGTTGAGCTCCGCCCTCGCACCGCCGACCGCGGCACCGGAGGAGCCCGCCACGATCTGCGCGGCCCAGCGGCCGAGCGGATCGGGCAGGCGCGCGATCTCCGCCTGCAGGTTCGCCGAGGCGTTCGGCCCCGTCAGCGCGCCGGAGCTCTGACCCAGCGAGATGCGGTTGAGCTCGTCGAAGACGTCGGTGATGTCACCGATCAGCCCGTCGAGTTCGGACGGCGCCCCGTCGGGCCGGGCGACGAGGGCGTGCAGCTCTGCGAACCGGTCCTCCACGAACTGGCCGGGCGACTGTTGCGGGGCGGCCGGATCCTCGCCGGGCAGGATCGAGCCGAACGCCTCGAAGATCGACTGACCCTGCGCGTCGAGGGCGGAGACGACCTCGTCCCGCGCCAGATCGAGGGCCGCATTGCTCGCATTCGCCGCCAGCAGCCGCGCCTCGGGCAGCTCGGTCAGCCGGGTCTCGTCCGACACCGCTTCGAGGATGTTGCGGATGGGCGAAGTCGGGCCGGAGAGCACGCTGGTGACCTGCGCGGCCTGTCCGACACTGTCCATCGGGATGATGTCGATATCGCCCAGAAGCTGCTCGTATTCCACGATATAATCGTTTTCGTAGAGGGCGAGCACATCGCGGGCGAGCCGGTCGAGATTGTCCGGGTTCACCTCCGCCGCGCGACCGCCGAGGACGAGGTTTTCGAACTCCACCCGCTCCTCGACCGTGGCGAGTTGCGGCAGGAAGTACTCGTGAAAGCCCGCATGGGTGTAGACCCCGTCGATGCCAGCACTCAGCGGCTGACCCGAGGGCCGCAGCAGCACGCGGGAGACGGCGGGACCGCCAACGTCCGTCAGGCGGAAAGGCGTGAGGCCACGGGCCGGCGGCGCGCTGACGATGCTCTGGTAGATCCGCTCGGCCAGCGGCGTCTCCGCCAGCAGGGCCTGGATCTGATCGACGAGCGGGCCGTTCAGCGCGATCTCCTGCATCGGCGCGTTCAGCAGCGCGTCGAGATGGCCGCGCAGGTCGGCCTGCAACTCCTCCTGCCCGGCGAAGGCGACGGTCCAGTCGAGCTCCATCCACTGCTCGACGGTCTCCCGATCCATCGGTCCCTGGAGGCCCAGCATCAGGTAGACCTTCAGCGCCTCGAACAGGAAGTCGGGGTTGTTCATGCTCGCCTGCATCTGCTCCTCCAGCCGGAAGAGGAGGCGCGGCAGCAGGAGCGTGTTGAGCGAGCCGCGATAGGCCTGCTCGGACTCGGAGCCGATCGCATCGCCCTGATAGAGGCCGAAGGTGAGTTCGCGCGGCGGCTCCGGATCGCTCGCCGCCGGGTTGCCGGGCAGGTCGCGCAGGACGTTGAGCGCGGGCACGATGGCGGGCAGGTCCGCGTCGGCGACCGGGTTGCGGGTCACGCCCGATGCGATCTCGCGGAACGTGTCGACCTCGCTCCGCGCCCCGTCGATCAGGGAGACGTTGCCGGCGAAGCTGTTGGTCCAGACGGCCGTGGCCGCGCCGAAGGTCAGCAGGCCGCAGGCCATCGCCCCGCGCTTGATCCAGCGGTGGCGTCGCTCCACCGCGTCGTCGGCGGAGACGAGCCCGGCCTCGCGGAAGATCACGCCGTTCAGAAGCCGAGTCAGGAAGTAGCTGCGCCCCTGACCCTTGCCGGTGCCGATCGCCTGCCGCCCGATACCGAAGGTGCTCGCCATGCCCATCATCAGCCGGTCGATGGGCGTGCCCTCCTGCGTGCCGGAGGTGAAGTAGACCCCGCGCAGGAACTGGCTCTGCTCGTAGCGGCTGTCCTGGAACATCTCGCCGAGGAAGTCGTGGGCGACCGAGCGGAGCGAGGCGATCTGCGCCGGGAAGCCCGCGACTAGGCTGCGGCGCTGGTAGTCGGTCTCCGCCTGCATCCGTTCGAGGCTGCGGTCCGACAGGCGGGTGAGCAGCGTGTCGAACTCCGCATCGAAGGCCGCCTTGGCGGTGGTGTCGGCGCCTTCCGCCAGCGTGAAGCCCCAGACCTGCTCCCGCTCCTCCGCGCCGAGATCGGCGAAGAACTCCTGGAAGCCCGCGATCAGGTCGGCCTTGGTGAAGAGGACGTAGACCGGGAAGCGGACGCCCAGCTTCTCCCGCAACTCGTGGAGGCGGGTGCGGATCGCGTGGGCATGGGCGCGGCGCGCCGCCTCGTCCTGCAAAGACAGGTCCGAGAGGCTGATCGCCACCATGGCGCCGTTGATCGGCTGGCGTTTGCGGTGCTGCTTGAGCATGTCGAGAAAGCCGGTCCACGCCTTCGCATCCGCATCGCGGTTGCTGTCCTGCGTGGTGTAGCGCCCCGCGGTGTCGAGCAGCACGGCCTCGTCGGTGAACCACCAGTCGCAGTTGCGCGTGCCGCCGACGCCGCCGATCGCCCCCTTGCCCATGCGCTCGGCCAGCGGGAACTTGAGGCCGGAATTGACGATGGCCGTGGTCTTCCCCGCGCCCGGCGGGCCGATGATGATGTACCAGGGAAGCTGGTAGAGCGAGCGGGTGCCGAAGCGTCCGCCGAGGCGCGACTTGCGCAGAAACTTCAGCGCGTCGGTCATGCGCTGCCGCATCTCGGAAAGCTCCGCCGTCACGGCCTCGTCGGTCTGCTCCACCGGCGCAGCATTGGCAGTGATCGCCTCCGTCATCTCCCGGTCGCGGTAGCGGCGGCGCAGGAGGATGACGAGGATCGTGATGACGGTGATGGCGGTGAGCAGCGCGATGGCGATCAGCCGGTCCGCCTGCCGGTCGAAGGGGCGGATGTCGCCGACCGCGATCAGCGGGCCGAGATACCAGATCGACACGGAGGTCACGAGGGTGAAGGCGATCAGAACGCCGATGGGGCCGAAGAAGTAGTAGATGTATCTGCGGAACATGGGTCAGCCTGCCTTCACGAGAATGACTTCGATGCGACGGTTCTGGGCACGCCCCTCGGGCGTGTCGTTGGAGGCGATGGGCTCCCGGTCGGCCCGGCCCTCCGCACTCAGCCGGTCGGTGTCGGCGAGGGTTCCGGCCATGCGGTCCATCACCGATTGTGCGCGGGCGAGCGACAGTTGCAGGTTCGACGGGAAGCGCGCGGTGTTGATCGGGATGTTGTCGGAGTGCCCCGCGACGATGATGCGGCCGGGCTCTTCCTCCAGTGCTGCGGCGACGCGGTCCACCACCGCCTCGTAGTCCGGCGACAGCGTGTCGGAGGCGGAGGCGAACATGGCCTGTCCCGCGATGCGCACGGTCAGCGTGTTGCCCCGGTCATCGACGGTGACGAGCCCTTGCGCGATCTCGGGCGCGAGGAAGGAGGAGACGGTCTGCACCCGCTCGATGACCTGCGGTGCGGGGGGCGGCGGCGGTGGCGGCGGGGCCGCGCGGGCGAGGGTCACGACCCCGTCCACGTCGAGCGCGCTGATCTGGCCGCGCAACCGCTCCGTATCGCCGGCAAGCGCGACCGAGAAGCCGAAGAAGACAGCGCAGAGCCCGCCCAGCGTCAGGCCCGCCGTCACCCAGATCGGGGTCCAGGAGGATAGCAGCCGGTGTGCGACCTCCATCCCCTTCCAGTTGGCGGACAGGTCCCGCTCGCCCTGCGGGCGGTGGGTGCGGATCAGCCGGGCGAGCCCGTCGCGGATGGCGAGGTGCTTTTCGCCACCGCCGGGGGCCACGCGCAGCCGTCCCTCGAACCCGAGGCTGAGGCAGACATAGAGGAACTCCAGCAGCATCAGGTTCTCGGACGGCGCCTTCTCCAGCCGCGTGAGCAGGTCGTAGAAGCGGTCGCCGCCATGGGTTTCGTTGTGAAAGGTGATGACCATTCCCTGCTGGGTCCACGCGCTCTGCCCGCCCCAGGGGGTGTTGAGCACCACGTCATCAAGGGTCGCGCAGATCGCGTAGCGCGCCACGCGGACGGTCTGGGCGTGGACCCCGGCCTGAAGGGCCGCGTTCTCGAACGCGCGGATCTCGGCGGCGACGCTGTTGCGAAGGGCGGCCGGATCGGGGTGCTGTGCCCGGTTGCGGATGCGCGCGACCAGCGAGAACAGGGTCGAGGCGGCGGCGTTGAGCGGGTTGAGGCCGGTGGCCGCCGTGCTGACCGGCACCGCAGGCGCACCCGCGGTCGGGGCTGGCGGAGGCGGTGCAGCGCGTGCGGCAGGCCCCGGCGGCGGCATCGGGGTCGGCGCCGCGGGACGGCGCCCGGCCGGGTTGGGCCGGATGATCGTCTTGTCCGTATCCGTCGGCTCGAAGAAGGGATCGTCGCGTGACATCATGCGCTCCTGTTCGGGCGGGCTCCGGCGCTACCGGATCGCCCACAGCTCCATCTCGAGATCGGGGAAGTCGCCGGAGACGTGCACCGCAAGCCCGCCGGAGGTCGTCATCTGCTTCCAGTAGGCGCTGTCGCGGTCGAGCTCGAAGTAGACGACACCGGAATAGTAGGGGACCTGCCGCGGGGCGACGGGCAGGGGCCGCAGCGCCACGCCGGGCAGGGCGGAGTTGACGAGCTCCCGGATCTTCTCCACGGGTCCGAGCTTGGCCTGCGTGGGGAAGTGGCGGCGCACGCTCTCGGGCGGGACGCTCGCCTTGGCAGCCAGCACGAAGGTGGCGGAGGTCACGAGGCTCCGATCCGGGATCATCGCGACCGACACGCCATATTTCCGCGGCTCGATGGGGATGGCGACGGCGTTCTGCTCCAGCACTGCGCTCAGATGCTGGCGCAGCGTGCGGAACACCGGCTGGAACACGTTGGTCAGGTCGTCGTGGCGGTAGGCCGGAAACTCCGGCGCGCGCTTGTCGGCGGCCATGAAGGTGGAGAGCTCGCCGGCGAGCGCCGTCAGGAAATGATAGATCGCCTGCGGATGCGCGTTCTCGATCGCCGCGAGATGGCGGACCTGCGGTAGCGCACGGTTGACCGCGATCAGCAGCAGGAAGTCGGAGATCTCGGCCACGCCCTTCGCCCCGCCGCTCTGGTTGAGACGCCCGGCGAGCGCCTCGGCCCGCTGGCTCAGCAGCCCCTCCAGTTCCCGCAGGAACCCCTGCAGCGGCGGCGCGGCCCGCGCGTCGGTGCAGGCGGGGATGAAGGCGCGGTCGAGCACGACCTCCCCGTCCTGGCGGACCTCGATGATCCGGGCGACGGGGATGACGAGCTGGTCGGCGAGATCATCGAGGTCGAGTGCCAGTTGCAGGTGCAGCTTGCCCACCGCCATGCGCACCGGGCGCCGGTCGCGGCCCGTGGTATCCGTCACGTCGATCTCGGCGGGCTGGAAGCGGGCGGCGGAACGCGCCTCGCCGCTCAGATCGACCTCCACCGCACCCTCGCGCCGGGTCGGGATCGCGAGGTAGACGACGGCGTTCGCAACCCCCTTCGGCACATCGAGTGCTGTCGGATGATCGTCGCCCTGCGGCACGCGGAAGGTCACGTGATCCGGCGTCAGCCCGGTGCAGGACGTGATGGCGATCTTGCCGAGCTTCAGCAGATCCTCGTCCAGCGTCAGCTCCCGTAGGCCCCAGGCATAGGGCGTGACGGCGGAGGCGACGCCCGCGATCTGGGCCGCGACGTGGCGGTCCTGCTGCTGGAAGTGATGGGGCTCCAGAAACAGCCCCTCCTGCCAGATGACCTTGTTTTCCCAAGACACGGTTCGACGCGCTCCTCTACTTGGCCGTCAGCGGATCACGACGGTGTTGCCCGAGACGCTGATCTCGACGACGTTCGAGGCGTTGGGCGCGAGTGGTTGGACGTCAAGGAACGCGCCGCCGATATCGCGGAAGGCGACGACGACGCCGATCGCGCCCGGCGGTGTGTCGAAGCTGCGCAGGTCGGTGAAGGTGCCGCCGGGCGCGAGTTGCACCTCGTCGACGTCCATCAGTTCCGCACCCAGCGTCGCCTCGGGCTCCTGAAACACCGCGAAGAAGTCGGAGGCGCCGAACGTGCCGGGTGCCGCGAGGTAGTAGACCTTCGCCTGTGCGGGCAGCCCGCCGTTCATGTCGGGGGCCGCGGCGATGGTGAGGGCGACCTGCGTGGTCGGCGCGGGTTCCGGGACAGGCGCGCAGGCTGCCAGCGTCAGGACGAGGGCCGCAGTGAATCTTCCAGTGTAAAACATGTTCAATCCTTTCAAAGCTTTTTGAGCTGTTCTTCATAGGCCCGCGCGAATTCGCGCCCGAAGGCCGACTGGAAATCGTCTTCCGTCTCGCGGGCGATCTCCGCGTACATCCGCTCGTAGGCCTCCCAGTAGCGGGCCTTCTTCCCGCCCAGGAGGCCGCCGAGGGAGGAGCCGGATTCGATGCGGGTGGCGAGCTGATCGGGGCCGAGGCGGGTCAACAGGTCCTTCAGTGCGGCCTCCATCCCCGACATCATCGCGACCTCGTGGGCGCGGATGTCGGCGAGTGCCTCGGTCGTCGCGGCTTCGGCGTCGAGATAGCCGGGCACGGTCGGGCGGATCATCGCCTCGACCGCCTGTTCAGGGCTGATCGAGAACTTCAGGGGGTTGTTGCCGCCCATGCTGATCATGGTGCGCTCCATCCGCATCTCGCTCTTGATCGAGGCGCGGGCCATCAGGATCTCCCGCATGCCCGCGACCATGGCGGCGTAGGTCCGGCCGAGGCGGGCCATCGTGGCGGCGAGCTCTTCGGTGGGGATGTCGAGATGGGCGGCGCCGGCGGCCTCGAGGAACGCGCGGGCGGCGTCGGTCGATGCGGGCGCAGGCTGTTGGGCCGCCGGGGGCGGCATGGCGCCGGGCGGGGGTGCGGCCTGTGCGCCGAACGGATCGGCGGGCGCGGTTGGCGCGGGTGCAGGCTCCGGCGCGAAGAGGTCGTCCCAGTCGTCGGGGATCGCGGCGGCGTTAGGCGCGGGCGGGGTGAAATGGTCCTGCGCCGCGGGCGAGTGGTCCGGCACGCTGGCCCCCTCGGCAAAGGGGTCCGGCGCGAGCGGAATGTCGGCGGACGCGGCAGGGCTGCCGAGGAGGTCGTCGAGGAAGTCGCCGCCACCGCCCTCCGCCAGCGGATCGTCCAGCGTGGCGAGGGGTTCGGGGGCGCTCGACGGAGCAGCCGGCAGGCTGTCCTCTGCCGGGGCCATGGGCAGGGCGGCCTCGGGCTGCGCTCCGCCGATTTCCACCACCAGCTCGAAGTCGCCGACCTGGATGACGTCGCCATGGCTGAGCGGCGTCGGGATCTCGCCCACCCGCTCGGCGCTGTAATTCAGAAACGTGCCGTTGGTGCTGATATCGGTCAGCAGGTAGTCGCCGCCCCGCTCCTCCACCACGCAGTGGCGCTTGGAGAGCATCCGGTCCGGGTCGGGCAGGGCGAGGGTGTTCTCGTCGCCGCGCCCGATGGTGAGCACGCCGTTTTCCATCGCGACGGAGGTGGCGTTGTTCGGCAGCGTGCCGGAGCTGGTGAGGCGGAGGGTCAGGCTCATCGTCAGCCTCCCACCAGCACGGTCGGGCAGCCCATCACGATGGCCCCGCCATGGGCGCAGGTGTCGCCGAGGCGGGCCTGCGGTTTCTTGCCTGTCAGCACGGTGGTGGAGCCCTTGGCGACCACGTCCGGCGGGCCGACGCAGACTGCCATCGCGGTGGCGGTCGCCGCAGGCATCTTGCCGATCAGAACGGTCGGGCAGGGCACGACGATCGGCCCGCCCACATGGGGAACGATGCCGGTGACCATCGGGCAGACATGGGGGTCGCCGACGCGGGCCGCGGGGAGGGTCATGGCGTGGCCTCCCCTTCGACGGCGATCTTGCCGTTGCCGCCCCGCGCGATGTCGAGCGCGCGGGCGAGGATCAGGGGGCCCTGCGCCTCCACCTGCTCCTCGTCGTGGAAGAGGGCGGTGAGCGCCATGCCGAAGGCGGCGGTGCCGACCGCACCCGGCGGGGCGGCGTAGTCCTCCAGCTCGCCGGGGCCGAGCGTGCCGTCGGCGAAGCTCGCGGCCATGGCGCAGAGCGCGGTGTCGTCCTCGTTGTCGGCTGTGTCTAGGGCCTGCCGCGCGCGGATGCGCGTCTCCGGCCCCGGTTTGAAGACCCAGGCTTCGGCGGCTTCTATCGGGGGCGTGCCCTCTGCTGCCACGTCCCGCCCCGAGAGGCAGGCCCACCAGATCGCCTCCCGCGGCGGGAGGGCGTGGGCAAGCACCTGCATCATGTCCATCAGCGCGCCCTTGCCGTCGAGCTCCGCCAGCACCTCCGCCGCCGATGCGCCCTTGGCCGCATCGAGCTTGGTCTGCAGCTTCGCATTGCCACGGGCGAGGATGCCTGCCACCGGCGTGTCGGGCAGTTTCCTGAGGTTGTCGAAGGGGCCAAGGGTCATCGGGCGCGCCTCAATTGATCATCGTGAGAGAGCCCTTGGCCATCAGCAGGCCAGAGGATTTGAGCTGGGTCATGCCGCCGCCTTCGAGCTTCAGCATGCCGGCACCTTTCAGCGAGGCCTGTCCCTTGCCCTCCATCGTGAGCTGGCCGTTGGCGGTGAGCTTCGCGGTGGCGTTGGCCTTCACCTCCACCTGCGTGGCGGTGATCGTGACCTTGGTGGGCGTCATCTCGATGGTGGAGCCGCCGCATTTGAAGGAGATCTTGGACTTGGCCGAGACCTCCAGCGCCGCGCCCACATCAACCGTGTAGCCCTTGCCGATCTTGTCTGTCTTGGCCCCCTTCACGGTGACGGACTGGTCGGCATCGACGCTCAGCGTGTCGTCCTCGCCCACCGTCGTCTCGCGCCCCTTGGCGATGGAGACGCGCTCGGCGCCCTTGCCGACGGTGAAGCTGTGGTCGCCCTCGCGGATCGTCTCGGTCTTGTCGCCGTGGATGGTCTGGGTGAAGGTGCCGCCCTTCCTGTGCTCCAGCCCCACGGTGATCTCGGCGTTGTTCTTGATGATCTGGCGGAAGTCGCGCTCGGACTGGAGGCGGACGAACTCCGCGTCCTTCTTGTCCTCAAAGATCAGCTCGCTGAAGCCGCCGCCGCCCTTGGAGCTGTTGGTTTTCCAGCCCATCTGCGTCTGGTTGGCGGGCAGGTCGTGGGGCACCGACGTGTCGCCGTTGTAGACCATGCCGGTGATGATCGGGCGGTCGGGGTCGCCGTCCTCGAACTGGACCACGACCTCCTGGCCCACGCGGGGCACGCCGATCATGCCCCAGCCCTTGCCGCTCCACGGCACGGCGGTGCGGATCCAGCAGGACGCGCTGTCGTCGCGGCGGCCCTTGCGGTCCCAGTGGAACTGGACCTTCACGCGGCCATACTTGTCCGTCCAGATCTCCTCGCCCGGCTTGCCCACGACAACTGCGGTCTGGATGCCCGGATGCTCCGGCCGCAGTGTGACCTGCGGGGCGCGATAGGTCAGCTCCGTCGGCTGCACCTCGAAGAGGCAGCGGTAGCTGTCGGCCATGTTGGTGCCGTCGAAATCGAGCGTGGGGCCGAGGATCGCCTCCACGATCTCCCGGTCCTGGGTATCGGCATCGATCTGCATCTGGTGGCGGGCGGAGATGACGAGATATTCGGCGTTTTCCGCCTTTCGCGGATGCTCCTTGAGCTTGAACTTCGTGCCCGCCGCCATCTGGCGCACGTTGCTGACGCCATGGGCGCGGTGGGTCTGGCCGGCGAAGCCCTCGACCTTCACCCGTGCCAGATGCTCGCCCGTGCGGGTGTCGCCGTGGCGTCCGGGATAGCTGTAGTGCTCGTAGGACTTGTAGGCGTGCTTGCCGCGGGGCAGGGCCTTGACCGAGGTCAGGTCCGACTTGGGCTTCTCGAAGTCGTAGTCGCGCAGCGCCACCTTGCCGGTCTGGATGCTCTCGCCCCCGCGCCATTCAAAGACGTGGTCGTCGCGGCGGCGGTACTGCTGCTCCCGGAAATGGAAGTCGATCTCGGCGTGATCCTCGATGGAGCGGTGCGCACTCGCCTCGTCGGCGAGGACCAGCGTCTCCTTCGTCTTGTCGTGGCTGTGGTAGTAGTAGATCCCCTCCTCCTCCATCAGGCGGGAAATGAAGGCGAAGTCGCTCTCGCCGTACTGCACGCAGTAGGTGCGCTTGGGGTAGGGGTGCCGCGTCGTGTCGCGGTAGTCGGAGAAGCCGTGCTGGCCGAAGATCTCCTTGATGACCTCGATCACCGACTTGTCCTGGAAGATCCGGCAGTCGGTGTTGCGGGTGAGAAACCAGAGCCACGGCCGGACAGCGGCGCGGAAGTAGCCGCGCCCGGCATGGGAGCCGAGGAACTCGGCGGCGACGCAGCGGCCCTGGAAGTGGCGGACCTTGTCCTTCGGCGCGTCGATCTCGAGGCTCAGGCGCTCTCCCACCAGCTTTTGCAGGTCGATGTCGAGGTCGGGGGACATGAACTCGATGGTCGTCTCGGTGATGCGGCTGAGGCCCTCGTTCACCTCGGCCCGCATCAGGAAGCCCTTCAGCTTGCCCGGAAGCTCCAGCCGGATCTGGCGTCCTTCGAGGATGATGTCGTCGGCCATGGCCTGTCCCTTCCTCCCGCGTCTCAGTCGGCGTCGTCGAGGGTGACGAAGGCGAGGTCGCCGGCCCGCTCGAGCCGGGCGACCACCGCGGGGTGAATGCTCCACAGCTCCGCCGGGCTGATGCCCTCGAGGGTCGCCGCGAACTCGAAGGAGGAGGCGAAGCGCAGGCAGCAGACCGGGGTCGGGAAGGGGGCCTGCCCCGTGAGCATCGCGCCGAGATGGCGGTCGCCCTGGAGCATCCAGTAGGCCCCTTCGACCTCGGCGATCAGGATGGCGGGGGCGGCGACGCGGTTGGACTGGTCCTGCATCACAGACCCTCCAGCAGGGCGGCGAGCTCGGGGTCGATCTCTTCCTCGTCGTCATCGCTGTCGGCGTCGTCACCGAAGCCCGCGAGCAGGTCGTCGAGATCGCCCAGATCGTCGTCGCCGTCGTCGGAGCCGTCGAGATCGGGCAGGTCGTCCTCCTCCGCCTCGGGCGCGGCCGCCGGTGCTTCATCAGCCGTCGGCACACCCGCACCGAGACCGACCTCGATACTGCTTTCGGCCGCGGCCTGAATGCCGCCGGACGCCCAGGGGCCGGCAAGCATGCCCGCGCCCAGCGCCTGGAACGAGCCCTGCCGCACCTCATTGCGCCCCTTGATCGACAGAACCGGCATGAAGCCGCGGGCGACCACATCGGCCATGGTGCGGGTGTTGAGCAGCCGTTCGGTGCAGGGCAGGGCGACCTGATCGCCATGGGGATCGGTCATGGTGTGGACGGGGATGTCGCCCATCGACATGATCTCGCCCAGCCGCATCTCCTTGCCCGATTTCGCGGCGGTCGCGGTCATCAGGGTGGCCGACAGGATCACCGGGTTGGCCCAGAGCATGCCCTTGAGCCCGTCACGCAGGGTGAACTCCTCGAAGTCGAAGGCGTCCACCGGCTCGGTGCGCTCGCCATAGGGCAGGCGGAGCAGGAAGCGGGGGCTCGCAAGGCCGGTATGCCCGGCCTCCGGAAGCGCGCGCAGGGCGTCCCAGGCTTCGGCGACCAGCGGGTGGCGATCCTCCTTCTTGATGTCGAGGAAGGCGGGGGAGATGGCGGCGACGAAAGGCGCGTTCATCCACGCCGCGATCTTCGCCATGCGGCCCATGAGCTGCGCGTGGGGCGGCGTCTCCTCCAGCGTGTAGAGGCCGAAGACGGCGGAGAACGGACCTTGCGCCGCGTCGAGCTGCGGCTCCTCGGCCAGCATGCGGAAGAGCCCGCTCTCGGCGAGGTCTTCAACGGCGGCAAGGTCGGCGGCCCATTCCTCGGCCGAGACATCGTAGAGCACGATCTCCAGCCGCGGCCCGGTCTCGATCCGCCGGGCGAGGAAGTCGAGGCTGCGCCAGGTCGCCTCCACCGTCTGGAAATCGGGGTGGTGCAGGATGGTGCGCATGGCGCCCGAGAGGGCGGCGTCGACCGCGGCCAGCATCTCGTCCTGATCGTCCGCGGGGGCCTTCTGGACATAGGGGCCGACGATGCGGGCGATCAGCGCGTCGGTGTCGCTCGCCTCCACCGTCTGGCCCTGCCGTTCGCCGATCAGGGCCTCGAAGTCGCTGAGCCGCCGGTCGGCGGGGACGTTGCTTCCCTTGGACCGCTTGGCTGGGGCTATCGCGTGGCTATGCTCCTCGGCCCACTCCTCCAGATCCGCGAGGGCGGAGCGGTCGCCGCGTGCCACCATGTTGCGGAGGTCCGACAGCTCCTCGAAGAGCTCGACGGTCTCGTAGATCTCGTCGGGATGCAGGTCGTCGAGGCCGGTGAGCCGTACCTCCACCCCCGCGCCATCCGCCCCGACGGGCAGGACCAGCGTGGTGGCAAAACGCGCGATGACATCGTCGATGTTGTCCACGTCGAGCTTGATGGGCTTGCGGGTCGCCAGCGCGTCCCCGATCTCGATCAGGCCCCGGTTGGCGCGGCCGGAAAAGTCGCCGAGCAGGGCGATGCGGAACTTCGCGTCGCTCTGCCCGGCGGCTTCCGTCCGGGGGGCGGACAGGGTGCCGAAGCCGGTGTTGGGAGCCGCCGGGGCGGCGCCCTCCAGAAGATCCGCGGCTTCGTGTTCGATATCCATGGGCATCCGACAACTCCCGAGACTGCTGCGGCCGGTTCGGGGGTGCCTCCGCCCCGGCAGGTGTTGTCGGTAAGTGCCGGAGGATGCGGATCGGGTTCGGTGCGGATGCGAAAATATCTGGAGGGGCAGGGCCGGTCAGTCGAAGGCGTAGGTGAACTGCCCGTCCGCCACGTCGAGCGCGACGCGCGCGACGCGCCCGCCCTCCATCGTGCGCCGCAGGAACTCGGTGGAGATGTCGGGGAGCATGGTGTTCGTGACGATCGCGTCGATCATGCGCCCGCCGCTCTCGACCTCCTGACAGCGGTCCACGATCGTCTGTACGACCGCGTCCGAATAGGTGAACGGCACGCCGTGGGTGCTGTTCACGCGCGCTTCGATGCGGTTGAGCTGAAGGCGCGTGATCTCCCCGATCATGTCCGGGCTCAGCGGGTAGTAGGGGATGGTGACGAGGCGGCCCAGCAGGGCCGCCGGGAACACCTTCAGCAGCGGGTCGCGCAGTGCCTTCGCGATCCCCTCCGGCTCCGGCATCAGGTCGGGGTCAGCGCAAAGGTCCATCACGAGGTCCGAGCCCACGTTCGAGGTCAGCAGGATCAGCGTGTTGCGAAAATCGATCAGACGCCCCTCGCCATCCTCCATCACGCCCTTGTCGAAGACCTGGAAGAAGATCTCGTGCACGTCCGGATGCGCCTTTTCCACCTCGTCGAGCAGGACGACGGAGTAGGGCTTGCGCCGTACCGCTTCCGTGAGCACCCCGCCCTCGCCATAGCCGACATATCCCGGAGGCGCGCCCTTGAGGGAGGAGACGGTGTGCGCCTCCTGGTACTCCGACATGTTGATGGTGATGACGTTCTGCTCGCCGCCATATAGCGCCTCGGCCAGCGCCAGCGCCGTCTCCGTCTTTCCCACGCCCGAGGTGCCGGCAAGGAGGAAGACGCCGATGGGCTTCGAGGGGTTGTCGAGCCCGGCGCGGGAGGTGCGGATGCGCTTGGCGATCATCTGCATCGCGTGGTCCTGCCCGATGACGCGGGCGGCGAGGCGCTGTTCGAGGTCGAGCACCGTCGCGATCTCGTCCCGGACCATGCGACCGACGGGGATGCCGGTCCAATCACCGACCACGCTGGCGACGGCCTGCGCGTCGACGATGGGCAGGATGAGCGGGGTCTCGCCTTGCAGCTCCTGAAGCCGGGCGTTCTCGGCCTGAAGGGCAGTCAGCAGTTCCGCGCGCGTGTCGTCGGAGGGTGCGCCATCGACCGCGCCGCTCTCCCGGAGCTTTGCCCGCAGGTCGAGGATCCGGGCCACGACGTCCTTCTCCGCCTCCCACCGCGCGTCGAGCTCGGTGAGGCGCGTCTCCTCCTCCGCTTTCAGCGCGGTGATGGTCGCACGCCGGTCGGCGACGTCGTAGCCCGCACTCTCGTCCCGGTCGATGATCTCCAGCTCGGTGGCCAGCGCGTCGATCCGCTTTCGCGCGTTGTCCACTTCCGCCGGGACCGCGTGCTGGCTGACGGCGACGCGGGCGCAGGCGGTGTCGAGGACGCTCACGGATTTGTCCGGGAGCTGCCGCGCGGGGATGTAGCGGGCCGACAGGCTGACGGCCGCCTCGATCGCCTCGTCGAGCACCTGCACCCGGTGGTGGCGCTCCAGCATCGTGGCGATGCCGCGCATCATCAGCACGGCCTTCGGCACGTCCGGCTCCTCGACCTTCACCACCTGGAAGCGGCGGGTCAGCGCCGGGTCCTTCTCGATATGCTTCTTGTACTCGGCCCAGGTCGTGGCGCCGATGGTGCGCAGCGTGCCGCGGGCGAGGGCGGGTTTCAGGAGGTTGGCCGCATCGCCCGTGCCTGCCGCCCCCCCCGCACCGACCAGCGTATGGGTCTCGTCCACGAAGAGGATGACGGGCGTCGCACTCGCCTGCACCTCGTCGATGACGGCGCGCAGACGGTTCTCGAACTCGCCCTTCATTGAGGCGCCGGCCTGCAGCAAGCCCACGTCGAGCGCCAGCAGCCGCGCGTCCTTCAGAGCCGGGGGGACGTCGCCGCGGGCGATGCGCAGCGCGAAGCCCTCGACCACCGCGGTCTTGCCCACGCCCGCCTCGCCCGTGAGGATCGGGTTGTTCTGGCGGCGGCGCATCAGCACGTCGACAATCTGGCGGATCTCCTCGTCGCGGCCGACGATGGGGTCGATCTTCCCCGTGCGCGCCTCCTCGGTGAGGTCGGTGCAGAACTGCTTCAGCGCCTCCTCCTTGCCCATCGCGGCGGGGGCGAGGGCGCCGGAGGCTTCGCCCGGCTCCGCCCCGGCGTTGGAGCCGTCCTGCGGGCGCATCGCGTCCTCAGGCGAGCCCGCGACGATGGCGGCGAAATCATCGGCCAACGCCTCGGCCTTCACCTTGCGCCATTCGGGAGATGTCGCCTCCAGAATGCGCCGCAGCGTATCCGTCTTCATCATGCCGAGGATCAGGTGCCCGGTCCGCACCTGGCTGGAGGAATGGAGGAGCGAGGCATAGACCCATGCCCGCTCCACCGCATCCGGCAGATGCTCCGAAAGATCCGAGATCGCCGTCGCCCCCCGCGGCAGCGTGTCGAGCGCGCGGGTCATGTCGGCGGACAGGCGGCCTGCGTCGAGCTCGAAATGCCGCACGATCCGGTGCACGTCGCTGTCCTGCAGGTTCAGGATCTGGTGCAGCCAGTGCACGACCTCGACATAAGGATTGCCGCGCATCTTGCAGAAGACGGTGGCGCTTTCGACGGCACGGTAGCCCAGCGGGTTGAGCTTGCCGAAAAGGGCGGAGCGGCTGATGTTCGACATGAGGTTTGCCTTTCTAAACGGCTGAAAACGCCGGTATCGCAGGCGCTGTGAGTGTGAGATCGTCCGCATCATCACCGGACCGCCGCCCGATCCAGCTCGTCCGGCCGAGCGCGCCTGATGAGCCGAGGACCGTCGCCGGTACCTCCTCGGCGCGCAGCACCAGCCGCGCCTCCCAGTCGAGGGTGTCGCCGGCATAGTTGCGGATGATGGCGGCGAGGCGCTTGAGGCTGTCGCCGCCGGGCAGCAGGCGGGTGTAGTCGCGCAGGCTTAGCGGCCCGATGCGCAGGCGGAACCGCGCCTCGCGCGACCAGACCTTCTGCCCGAGGCTCGCGTCGCGCCCCAGCGCCACGCCGCCGAGCGTGCCGCGGTCATGCGGCTCCAGATGCAGCCAGCCGCCGACGAAGCTCTCGATCTCGACCTGCGCGCCGAAGAAGTGGGAGAGCATCGCCTTCAGCCCCGCCTCGCTGCGCGGCGTGGCGGCGAGCAGGCCCGCGAAGTGGCGCTTCGCGAGGTCCGGCATCGCGTCGCGACACTCGAACGCCTCACCCAGCCGCCCGGTGATCGCGTCGAGCTTCGCCCCGAACGGGTCGTCGTCGGGCCGGTCGAAGGAGGGCGCGGGCTCGCCGCTCGCCCAGGCGCGGTAGAAGAGCGACATCATCCGGTGGTGGAACATGTCGGCAAAGGCCGCGAGCGTCGGGTCGTCGTGGTTGCGCACCCGGTCGCGCGCGTACTCGGTCAGGTGCAGCGGCAGCGCGCCGTTCGGGCCGAAAAGGCCGAAGACCCGCTGGGTGAGTCGCGCGCGCCCGTCCTCCTCCTCGAAAGCCGAAATGGTTGAGGTCGGAAAGGCGAGCTCCGGCTCCTGGCTGAGCCGCACCGGATCCTCCGCCGGGCGGCGGGAGCGGCCGAGCCGCGGGCGGTCGGCATGCGCTGCCTCGATCAGGCGCAGCGCCTGGAATATGTGATGGGATTGCGGGGTCTGACGGAGCGCCTCTAGGCGGCTCAGATCAGGACCCGCCGCCCGCTCTTCGCCGGCCATCGCGCGATGTCCCCCCGTTGCTGTGACTGGATGACGGTTTCGGTGAAGCTGTTGAGCGCGACATACTGGGCAAAGAACGCCTCCAGCACCGCACCCATCAGGTAGCAGCCGGTCCCCTCGAAAAAGCTCTCGTCGAAGCCGACCCGCACCTCCAGACCCCGGACAGCGGTGGAGAGCGCGCCATCCGCGATCCGCCGCACGATGGGGCGGGAGGAGACGGTGCTTAGCCCCTCGATCTGCTTGGTGAGGGCCGGATCGCCGAGCGGGGCGTAGAGGCCGATCAGCTCGCGCAGCGCCGCGGCGCCGGTGCCCCGGTCGGCATCGACGATGGACAGGTAGTTGAGGCTGAGATGGCTGACGAGCTGCCAGGCCCGCCCGCCTTCGGCCAGCCGCTGCTGCGGGCGGGTGGGCGGCACGATCGCCCGAATCTCCGCCACCGGACCGCCCTCGGGCAGGGTGAAGTCCGTATCGCCCGCGCCGATTGCCGTGAGCAGCGGCAGGTCGCGATTGGTGCACAGCGCCGTGACGGCGAGTTGCTTGATGTTGCCGGGATAGGGCGCCTGGTCCCGGTCGCTGAGCGACAGGTAGACCTCGGAGCCGAGATAAGACGTGCGCACCCCCTTCAGCCGCTGCTTCTCCGACCGCTGCCGCATTCGGCGCTTGAGCGCATAGTAAGCGCCGTGGGTCTGGCCGAAGGGGGTGACGTCCTCGGCGCTGTAGAACGGGCGGAACTCGACGTCGTCCTCATCCTCGCCCGCGATGCCGGTGACGCTGTCGAGCTGATAGATCTCGTAGTCGAGCGGCGCCGTCCGATCGACGGTCACGTGGTGGTCGATCCCGGTGTGGGAGACGGCGACCCGGTCGCAGCGTTTGCGGAAGAGGTTGATCGCGGGCACCGCGTGCAGCTCGAAATTGGCCGCATCGACGAATTTCAGGCCCGGATTCTCCTCCGCCAGCAGGATGTAGAGGTCGAGATCGTCGCCCGTGGCCCGACGCACCGCCGGTTGCAGGTTGCCGAGGTCGAGGAAGAAGAACCGCTGCGGAATCGCGAAGTATTCCTGGAGCAGCCGGTAGCAGTCGAGCGACTGGCGCGGCAGGGGCAGCAGCGCGTCCTCGGCGTCGAAGCCGCGGGGGGTGATGGCTTTGCCGAGATACTCCGACCAGTCCGCGCGCCGATCCGTCGAGCGCCCGGCGAGGCCCAGCCCCTGACCCAGGATCGCCTCGTAGAGCCGCCAGGGCTCCGCCGCCGCGCCCGACAGGAACACCGTGAGCCGGTCGAGCGTCAGGGCCGAGATCGGCGCGCCGCCCGTCCGCCGGATCCGCAGACGCAGAGCCGCCTTCGCCGGCCCGTGCTTCGACAGGCCCGCTGCGACCAGCGCGCTGCGCCCCTCGACGTATTCCGCCTCCGCCACCTCCAGCGGCCAGAGGGTCACGTCCTGCGAGGTGGTGAAGCGGCACGCCGTCTGCTCCCCCTCGAACACGCGCCCGCGCAGGGTGGTGCCGCGGGGCAGGGTGACGCCCTCCTCCATCTTGCCCTGCGCCGTGTCGGGCGTGAGCCGGGCGATCATCATCGATGGGGTGGGGGCGAGGAAGTGGGGGTAGACGATCTCCAAGAGGTTCTGCGTCAGCACCGGGTACTGGGACTCCAGTTCCAGCTGCACGCGGGCGGCCATGAAGGCGAAGCCCTCCAGCATCCGCTCCACGTAAGGATCGAGCACTTCGAGCTGATCCATGCCGAGCCGCCCGGCGATCTTGGGGTACGCCTCGGCGAACTCCGCCCCCATCTCGCGGATGTAGGAGAGCTCGCCTTCGTAGTGCTTCAGAAGCCGCGTATCCATCGCCCTATCCCTGCTGGCTGACCTTGACTTCGCCGGTCGTCACGTCGAGCGCCGTGCGCAGGTAGAGCGCGACCGGCACCGGCTCGGCCCAGAGCTCGCCCCGAATGTCGAAGGAGATGACGGCGCCGGTGCCGGACTTTTCCTGCCGCATGACCACTTCGAGGGTCTGGGGCAGGATGCGCGGCTCGAAGGTCTCGATCGCGTGGCGGATGGCGTTGCGAAGCTGGGTCGCGCGGTCGACCGTTCCGACGGTGCCCGCGATATCGGGAATGCCGTAGTTGAGGACCGAGCGGGCACTGTAAGGATGCCCCTCAAGATCCTGCGATGCCTCGAAATTCGAGGTGTTGAGCAGCCAGGAGAGATCTCGTTGCACGATCGCGCGCAGCCGGGCGATGTCGATGGTGCGGCTCGACGCGGTGTCGGTCTGCCGGTCCGGCGCCTCGTCGGTCAACCGGTCGAGGAGGGACGGCTGCAACCGCTCCGCAAGCAGGTGATTAGCCATCCTGCGCCTCCCCGCCGATCACCAGCTCGCGCAAGTCCATCAGCGCGCAATCGGTGGTGTCGGTCGCGAGCAGGCGCTGGCCGAGGCCCGCGGTGACGTGCTCGCCTTCGGTGAGCCAGTCGGTCGCGCGGGCGAGGCGGTGCTGGGCCTCGCCGCCCGCGCCGGGATAGCGGGTGGGGATCAGCACCACATCGCCGCCGCCGTCGGCCCAGATCACGGTCGCGGGCATCCAGACATGGTCGCGCAGGTCTGCGGGCGGCTCCAGCGTCAGGCGGCGGATGGCGGGGAACGGCGCCCAGAAGTAGCGGCCGTTCAGGATGATCTCCAGCACGGGGCCCATCCGCGGATCGGCATCGGCGATCCATTCGAACGGCGTGCCGTTGAGGATGCCGGGCATGGCGGGCGCCGCGTCGAAGGCGTGGGCGCGCAGCTCTTCGGCACTGGCGCGATTGCCCGCCGTCTCCATCGCGAGCGCCTCGACGAGCCAGGTCGTCCAGTCCTCCGGCTCACCAAGGATCGGCGGGGTGCCTGCGCCGGAAAACACCTTCTCCCGGTAGAGCTCACAGATGATCGCCTCGCGATAGGTCTGGGCCATCGGCGTAGCGGTGGGGTCGAGCTTGGCGCAGGTGCGCAACTGCGCGACGGCCCGGCCCCAGTCGCCGAGTATGCACAGAAGCTGGAAGAGGAACACACGCGCCTTCGGATCGTCGGGCGCCTTGCGCACATGGTCCTGCAGGGCGGCGAGCGCACCGTCGAGATCGCCGTCCTTCAGCAATTGCGCGGCGGTCATCGACCCGGTGCTGCGGGAGATCGGCTCACCCATGACGACCACCCCGCTCGGCCAGCCGCCGCACCTCTTCGGTGAGCGCCGTGATCTGCGCGGTCTGGGCGTCGAGCGTCTCGCGCAGGGCGTCGGCCTCCCGCTCCGCCTCGGCCTCCACCGCGGCCTGCATCGTGTTGACCAGCAAACCGATGAAGAGGTTGAGGACCGCGAAGGCCGTCATCACGATGAAGGGGACGAAGACGATCCAGGCGCGGGGGTGCTCCTCCATCACCGGGCGTACGATCCCCATCGACCAGCTTTCCAGCGTCATGATCTGGAAGAGGGTGTAGAGCGAGGCGCCGAGCGAGCCGAACCACTGCGGGAACGTATCGCCGTAGAGCACCGTCGTGATGACCGCGAAGACGTAGTAGACGATCGAAAGCAGCACCATCACCGCCGCCATGCCAGGCAGCGCGTCGAGCAGCGCGCGCACCACGGACTGCATCTGCGGCACGATGGACAGGAGCCGCAGCGCGCGGATGACGCGCAGGCCGCGCAGCGCCTTCACCCCGTCCGATTGCGGGAAGTGGGAGGCGATGACGATCACCAGGTCGAAGATGTTCCAGGGCGAGCGGAAGAACGACGGACCGTAGGCGATCAGCTTCGCCACGATCTCCACCGTGAAGGCGACGACGACGATCCAGTCGATGATGTCGAGCAGCGGGCCCACCCGCTCCGACACGATGCTGGAGGTGCCGAGGCCTAGAACGATAGCGTTCAGAACGATGATCCCCAGGATCGTGTTCTTGACCAGATCGCGTTCGAGAATCTCGCGGAGCCGGCGGCTGATCGGCCAGGACGGCATTATCTGCATCGACATCGACATGATCACAGCGCCTTCTCCGTAGATTGAACCTGAGGGGGCGCCGGCGGGCGCAGGGAACGCATCGCCGGCGGGAACCGGGCGCGCGGGAGGCCGCGCCCGGTAGGGGCGTGTTACTTGCGCACCTCGTAGACGTTCTTGTTGAGGACGCGGCTCCACTTGACTTCGCCCTGGCCCTGCTGGGCCTTGCTCATCTTGCCCTTGGAGTCCTGCTTGAAGTACTCGACCTTGATGGCGCCGTACTGGAAGATGATTTCCTCCTCGCAGATGTCGTCGCCTTCCTGGCCGGACCAGGTCATGTCCTGCACCATCACCATCTTGAAGTGGAACTTCATGAAGGTGGCGCCGGAGCGGTCCGTGGAGCCGCCCGAGCGGCGCAGCTCGATGATGGCTTCGTCGAAATGGGTGCCGGTGCACAGCGTGTGGAAGAGCCCGCAGGAGGCCGTGTCGGTGCGCTTGCTGACGGTGAACTCCTTGAACTCCGCCTTGCCGGCGCCACCGCCGCCGCTGTCCGAACCGATGTTGATCTTGTTCTCGGCCCCGAAGTTGAACGAGCGCAGCTCGAACGCCTTCTTGCTGGGTGAGCCCATCTCGTCGTCGAGGGTTTCACCGACGACCAGGCTCTGGCCGGGAAAGTAGAGGAATGCGTCGAAAGCCATCTTGGTGTCCTTTCACTGGCGTCAGGGGGAGGGGCCGGGGCGCAGCCGCCCCGGAACCGGGTGTCAGTCGCCCCGCTGGGAGGGCAGGCGCGAGACCAGGCGCAGAGAGACCGACAGGCCCTCGAGCTGGTAGTGCGGCCGCAGGAAGAACTTCGAGGTGTAGTAGCCGGGGTTGCCCTCGACCTCCTCGACCTGGACTTCTGCGGCGGCGAGCGGGTGCTGGGCCTTCACCTCGTCAGGCGAGGTCTCGGCATTGAAGTCCACGTACTTGTTGATCCAGGTCTGCAGCCATTCCTGCATGTCCTCCCGCTCACGGAAGGAGCCGACCTTGTCGCGGACGATGCACTTCAGGTAGTGGGCGAAGCGGCAGGTCGCGAAGAGGTAGGGCAGCCGTGCGGCGAGGTTGGCGTTCGCCGTGGCCTCCGGATCGTCGTACTCCGCGGGCTTCTGCAAGGACTGCGCGCCGATGAAGGCGGCCATGTTGGTGTTCTTGCGGTGGATCAGCGGCATCATCCCGTTCTGGGCCAGCTCCGCCTCGCGCCGGTCGGAGATCGCGATCTCCGTCGGGCACTTCATGTCCACGCCGCCATCGTCGGTGGGGAAGGTGTGGGTCGGCAGCTCGTCGATGGAGCCGCCTGACTCCACGCCCCGGATCCGGGTGCACCAGCCGTATTCCTTGAACGACCGGGTGACGTTCCGCGCCATGCCGTAGGCGGCGTTGACCCAGCAGTACTTCTCCGACGAGGCACCCTCGGTGTCCTCCTCGAAGGCGAAGGCCTCGACCGGATCGGTCTTGTCGCCATAGGGATGGCGCCCGAGGAAGCGCGGCATGGCAAGGCCCAGATAGCGGGAGTCCTCGCTCTCGCGCAGCGCGCGCCAGGCGGCGTATTCCGGCGTCTGGAAGATCTTGGTGAGGTCGCGCGGATTGGCGAGCTCGGACCAGCTGTCCATCTGGAAGAGCGACGGATCGGCCCCGGTGATGAAGGGGGCGTGTGCAGCGGCGGCGACCTTCGACATCTCGCCCAGCGTCTCCACATCGCGCGGGCTATGGTCGAAATGGTAGTCGCCGACGAGGCAGCCATAGGGCTCACCGCCGAACTGGCCGTACTCTTCCTCGTAAAGCTTCTTGAAGATCGGCGACTGGTCCCAGGCGGTGCCCTTGAACTTGCGCAGCGTCTTCGCGAGATCCTTCTTCGAGACGTTGAGGACGCGGATCTTCAGCATCTCGTCCGTCTCGGTGTTGTTGACGAGGAAATGCAGGCCGCGCCAGGCGCTTTCGAGCTGCTGGAAGTCCGGATGGTGCAGGATGAGGTTCACCTGCTCCGTCAGCTTCGCGTCGAGGCCCGCCACGATGCTCTCGATCGAGCGCAGCGCGTCGTCGGAGACCAGCGCCTCGTTCTGCAACACCTGCTCGGCCAGCGTGCGCACGGCCTCCTCGACGGCGGTCTTCGCCTGGTCGGATTTCGGGCGGAACTCCTTTTCCAGAAGGGCCGCGAACTCGTCGAAGCCGGACTGGGTTTCGGTCACGGCCGCTGCGGCCTGATGCTCCATCTCGCTCATCGATCAGTCCTCGGTCTCTTGGCTGGGGGCAGGGGCCGAGGCGAGGGCCTGAAGGAGCGCCGGGTCCTTGATGAGCTGCGCCATCAGGTCCTCCGCACCGGTCTTGCCGTCCATGTAGGTGGTCAGGTTGGCGAGCTGCGTGCGCGCCTCCAGCAGCTTGCGCAGCGGCTCGACCTTCTGCGCGATCGCGGCCGGGGAGAAGTCGTCGAGGCTCTCGAAGGTCATGTCGACCTTGAGGTTGCCTTCGCCGGTCAGCGTATTGGCGACGCTGAAGGCCGCGCGCGGCTTCATCGACTTCATGCGGCTGTCGAAATTGTCGACGTCGATTTCGAGAAACTTGCGGTCGGCGACGGCCGGAAGCGGCTCCTCCGACTTGCCGGAGAGGTCCGACATCACGCCCATGACGAAGGGCAGTTGAACGGACTTCTCCGCGCCGTAAAGCTCCACGTCATACTCGATCTGGACACGTGGCGCGCGGTTTCTCGCCAAGAACTTCTGACTGCTGCCGGCCATGCTCGGGCTCCCTTATCTGTCTGCCAGTAGGTGCCCGGGGCCCGCGTGAAGGTTCACGCGGGCCGACAATTAATCGTAGGAATTCTCGTCTTCGCTGAAGCCGCCGATGAGGGCGACGTTTTCGACGCCCGCAGGCGCCATGTCGCGCATGATCGTCACGAAATCGGCGGAGACGAGGCGCCGCGCGCGGGCGAGCAGCATGGGCACCGGGCTCGACGGCTCGACCTGCTCGTAATAGGCGACGATGCGGTCGATCGCGGCCTTCACATCCTCGGGCGAGGCGATGGCGCCGGTGCCGGAGACGGCCGTGGGCGTCGCTTGCGGCGCGGGGGCAGGCGTGTCGTCGGCCGTGGTCTCGGCCGTCTCCACATCCTGTGCGACGTAAGGCGAGATGCGCCGGGCGATCTCGCGCAGCATCCGGGTCAGCAGGTCGAGATCCGGCCCCGCCGTGCCGATCCGCGTGTCGATCGCGGTGGAGATCGCGGCGACATGCGCCTGGCTCGCCGCCACGGCACTCGCCAGGGCCGCCAGGTGATCGGGGTCCGTGTCGCGAAAGGCCGCCTCGATGGTCTGCGCGCCCGGCGCTTCCTCTTCCTCCGCCGGGGCCACCTCGCCCTCGGCGATCAGGAGGTCGCGCAGGCTGAACTGACCCATCGCGCGGCTCTGCGTGAGTTTCGCCTCGCGCAGCGCCTGCAGCACGGTCGTCCGGCTGGTGAGGCCGAGCACGGCGTTCACGCGCGCCGTCGGATCGTCGTCATCCTCGGCGTCGAGCTGCGGATGGACGCTCTCCCAATGATCCTCCAGCGCGCGGCGCATGTAGTCGAGCACCTGTTCGAAGGCCGGGAGCCCGCCGGTGCGCAGTGCGGCGGTGGCGAGGATCACGGCGACGCGCAGGTCGCGGGTGCGGCCGAGCAGGGCGGTCGCCCCCTCCACGACGGCCGGATAGTCCGGATCCTCCGCCGGGATGACCGCGTCGCCGACGACCCGCTCCTCACCGGGCTGGCTCGCGAGCTCCAGCGCCATGAAATCGGGATCGTATTCCAGATCCTCGCCGCTCGGCGCATCGTCCTGGAGGTCGTTGAGAAGGCTCTGAAGATCGAGCATGGCGGGTCCTTTCGATGAGGGGCGCTCAGCGGAGCACGGCGTCGACGGCGCGCAGGAAGGCCGCGCGCTCGGTCGTGTCGGTGATGCTCTCGGCCACGGTTTCGGCGAGGGCCGCGGGCGTCGCCGCGCTACTCGCCTGCTTGCGCACCAGGACGCTCGCGATCGGGCCGAGATGCGGTTTCAGAAGGTCGGTGATCCGCGCCACCGCGTCCGGCGGCAGTCCGTGGGCGCCGGGCAGCGATGTCTCGCCATTGCCCGCCAGCACCCGTTCCATTAGGCGGCGCATCTCCGCCCGCTCAGCCGGGTCGTCGAATTCCTCTAGGACGGCGGCCACCATTTCGTCGGCGTTCGATGCGCTCGCGGCGGCGCGGCGGGCGATGATGCTGCCCATCGGGCCGATGCTTTTTGTCAGGTGCTGTGCGACCTTGCCCAGTGTCTGTTCGTTGATCCGCTCCAGCATGGTGGCAGAGAAGCTGCCGGACCCGGCGGCTCGCCGAGGTCGCGCGGCCACCTCGATCAGGCCGGTGCGATCCGCGGTCGGAAGCACCGCCTCCAACGCCGCACGCATGGCATCCGCACTCTCGAACCGGTTGTCGGGGTCGACGCTCATCGCGGTCAGCACGACTCGGTCGATCTCGGCCGACAGCTCCGGCTTCACCTCGCTGGGCGGGGTAACCTTGCCGTTGCGCACCACCTCGAACAGCGCCTCGACGCCGCCGCCGCGATACGGTTTGCGACCCGTCAGAAGCTCGTAGAGCATCACCCCGCAGGCATAGATGTCCGCGCGCGCATCGACCTCGCGGCCCGTGAGCTGCTCCGGCGCCATGTAGGAGGGGGTGCCGACCATACCGGCGCCCGTGGCTTCCATCGCGGTCAGCCGCGCGATGCCGAAATCGGTCAGCTTCACCGTGCCGTCATCGGTCAGCATCACGTTGGCGGGCTTGAGGTCCCGGTGCACGATACCAGCTGCATGGATGCAGGCGAGCCCGGCGAGGATCTGGCCCATCAGCGCATGGATCTCCTCCAGCGGAAAGGGATCGGGCGAGGCGCGCCGATCCTCCAGCGTGACGGACCGGATGCGCTCCATCACGAGGTAAGGCCGCCCGTCCTGCTGCAGGAACTCGAAGATCGTCACCAGGTTCGGGTGCAGCACCCGGCCCGCCGCCCGTGCCTCCCGCGCGAAGCGATCGAGCCAGTCCTGGCTGTCGGCGGTCCCGATCAGATTCTGGTGGATCGTCTTGATCGCCACGGGTCGGTCGATGTCGGGGTCCTGGCCCGCATAGACCACGCCCATCGCCCCTTCGCCCAGCACGCCGTCGATGCGGTACTTCCCGATGAACCGGCGTCCGCCGCCAGGTGCGATGACCGTTTCGTCAGACATCGATCATGCTCATCGCGCGTTCGAGGCTGCGGCGCATCCGGTTGAAGGAGATCGACAGCGAGCTGATCTCGTCCTTGCCGGGCTTGCGATACTCGTCGATGGAAAAGTCGCCCATGCTCACCTTCTCGGCTACCGTCGACATGCGGCGGACGGGGCGCAGCACGATGCGGGCGAGCATCAGGTTGGTCAGCACGAAGACCAGCAGGAACACGAAGGCGAGACCGGAGACGAGGATGATCGCCGTCTCACGCGCCCGCTCCTCGACCAGCGCCATGGGGGCGGAGATGATCTGCGCGCCTACCGTCTCCCCCAACTGCCAGCCGAAGCCGTTCTCGGAGCCGTAGAGATCGACCATCGCGGGCGGCGCGATATCGGGATCGGAGTGGCAGCGCAGGCAGCCTTCCTGATAGATCGTCACCGGGAACGCGACGGTCAGGAAGCTGCCCTCATCGGTCTCGACCTCCGCCGCGATCCGCTCCAGCGACGGGTCGGCGCGGAACTGCTCGATCATGTCCGTTTCCAGCGCGTTCGGCAGGTCGGCGGGGTTGGTGGGGTTGAGGGCTGCCTCCTTGTAGCGGAACTCCGGAAACTCCTCGTTGAACGTGTCGAAGACGGAGCGGGCGGCGAAGGAAGTGATCTTCTCCGGCAAAAACAGGATGTCGCCATTGTCGGACAGCAGCGGGTCGATGTTGTTGAGCGTGTAGGACCGCACCGCCGTCGCGTTGGCGCGCAGGAGGTTGATCGACTGCTCGACCTCCTGCACCGCGGTCTTGCGCACGATAACGTAGGAGATGGCGGTCGCCACCGTGATCCCCACGGCGCAGGCGAGCAGCAGAACGATGTTGTACTTGAAACGCAGACCCATGGTCGTGATCCTCTCTTCCTTCGTCGGGAGCGGTCAGGAGCTCAGGTCGAGCAGTTGGCGGCGGCTGAGGACACCCGTCGGCTCCTCGGCGCGCTCCTCCTGGAATGTGCGGATCGCCTGGCGGGTCTGCGGGCCGAAGATGCCGTCGACCAGCCCCTTGTAGTGGCCGAGATCGCGCAGCACCCGCTGGAGGGAGCGTTTGGCCGAGCGGGAAAGGGAGGCTTCCAGCAGCGACAGCTCCTCCAGCGTCTCGGGCGGCGCGGTGGCGATCTCGACCGTCTCGGTGGTTTCGGCGACGGGCTCGGGCTCGATCACCGGCAGCACGATGACCTCGGTGGGACCCTCCGGCTCCGTCGGGGCGCGCAGGATCGTGGGGGTCTGCGGGAAGGCGGAGAGCGTGACGCCGGTCTGGGTGAACATCCGGCGCATCAGGGCGCCGAGCTCGACCTCCTCGTTCTGCAGCGCGTCCTGCAGGATGACGTCGAGGTTCGGGAAGGCATCGGGCTCGGCGACGACGATCGGGCTGGAGCCCGGCACGGCCTCGGGCGCCTCGATCAGGGGTGCGAGCTCCGCCGGCACATTGTCCGCTGCGCGGACCGTCGCCAGCACCGCGCCGCCCTGTTCGGCCTGTGCGGCGGAGCGGGCGAAGGCGAGCAGCGGGATGCCCTGGGTAAAAAGATCCGTCGGCCGCTCGATCCGTGCCCCGTCCGGCAGGACGAAGGCACGCCCCTCGAAGGTCACCGCGGGCAGGTCGAGGTAGACGAGGCTCACCCGCGCATCCGCGGCCTCCCGCGCGAAGCGGGTGAGGATCGAGCGGAGCTGTGCGTTGCTCGGATCGTCTGCGCGCAGCGTCTCAGTCCCCAACACTTCCAGATGGGACTGGACCTCGTCGGCGCGGGCCGTCCCGTCTCCGGTGGCGACGACGAGGGCGAGGATACGTTCGGACTGGGCCGAGGCCACAGGGGCCATCCCGATCAGGCAGAGGGCGAGGGCAAAGGCGCGCGTGATCATCCGGTTCGGTCCCCTTGTTCCGGTGCCCGGGCCCCGATGGGGCAGCACGGACAGCCGGTCGCTGCGGTCACTTCGTTAGTGACCCCAGCGACCGATCCGGTTCATGGCGGGGAGGAAGAATTTGCGGGCGCACCCGCAGTGTCGGCGGCGCGCTAGCCGCCGACCCTTGGACCGCAGGCGAGCGCCGGGTCGACGCTGGTCCGAAGCGCTTCACAAGCGTCCAGCATCGGACGACCGTTGTGGAGCGCCCGCGCGGTGCCGAACGTGCGCAGGATCTCGTCGCTTCCAAGCGTGTCGTCGGCGGCGAGCATCAGGGCCACGACCCCGCTCACATGCGCCGCCGCGACCGACGAGCCGGAGAAGTAGTCGTAGTCTCCGCCCGGGGCCGCGCTCAGCACGTCGACCGATGGGGCCGGAACGGGTCCGTCCGCCAGATCGCCCGCGGCGATGACGCCGGGGACGGAGGCGGGGAAGGCCGGGGCAGGCGCCTCGCCCCAGGCCGCGACCACCACGATCCCGGCCTCGCGCGCGGCGCGCAACAGCTCCGCGAGCAGTGGATCGGGCCGGCCGCCGAGGCTCATGTTGAGCACATCGACATCGTTGAGGATCGCGAAGTTCACCGCGCGGGCGAGGGAGAAGCTGTTGCACTCCCCCGCGCCGGTGCCGGGCTGCCAGCAGGCGCGCAGGCTCACCAGCTCCGCCTCGGGCGCGACGCCGACCATGCCGAACCGGTTGGTGGCGTCGGCGGCGATGATGCCCGCGATGGCGGTGCCGTGCGCTTCACCCAGGACCGCGCGGTCATCGCCCACGAAGTCGCGCAAGTCGCGGACATTCGCCGCGAGGTCCGGGTGCGTCCCGTCGATCGCGGAGTCCACCACGCCGACCGTGACGCCCGCACCGGTGGAGACGCTGTGCGCGGCCAGGATGTTGAGATAGCCCAGCGACGTCTGCGCCGGGAACAGCGGGTCGGGATAGGGCTCTGTCGAGGTGCTGAAGACCTGCATGCGCTGTACCGTGCGGATCTGGGCGTCGGCCTCCATCCGCTCGATCAGCGCCTCGACCTCCGCCGCGTCGTCCGCCTCGACCACGAGGCAGTAGACGTCGAGCGATTGCAGCGGCCACTCGGCCGCCAGCGTCACGCCGAAGCGCTCCACGATCTCGTCCACGGTCGCCGCGAGCGCCTCGGGCTCCTCGATCGGGAGGGTGATGACGAGGTGCTTGTCCGAGGAGAGCTGCTCCGCCGCCGGGGGCGTCGGGGGTGCCGGCAAAACGGTTTGGGCCTGCGGGGTGCAGGCCACGCAGGGAAACAGCGCCAGCGCGAGCGCGACGGTGCGGCTCGCCCGGTTCATGGCTGTTCGCTTGGAGTGGCGAACACGATTTCGGGCGCGGTCATCAGCGTCTCCGACAGGGTTTCGAGATCGGTGCCCTCGGCCCCGTCGGCCGGCACGGCGGTGTAGACGCCCGCCTCGGACGGCCCGGCGATCAGCTCAAGCCCGTAGGAGGCGAGGATCTGCGCGAGCCGGTCGGCGTCGAGGCCCGCAACCGGCTGGAAGCGGATCGCGGTTTCCGCTTCCGCACCGCCGCTGGTCAGCGTGCGAAAACCGTCCTCGACAGGGGCGACGAGGATGATGAGGGCAAGGAAGGCCGCCACGGCAAGGCCGGCCGGAAGGAGCCCCCCCCGAAATCCGCGAAGCCACCCGCCCGCATCCTTCTGCGGTGTCCGGGCCTTGTTGTCCGCTTCAATCTGCGCGCGCAGCTTCTCCCAGCTTTGCGACGAGGGGGCTTCAAAAGGGTCGACCGTGGCCATCTTCTCCGCCAGGCGGCGCTGCACGGCCACCTCCGCGGCAAACTCCTCGCTGGTCGCGAGGCGCTCTTCGACCGCCTCCATCTCTTCAGGCGGAAGGGAGCCGTTCACGTACCACGGGATGAGCTCCCAGAGCGCGTCGTGGCCCTCCTCGGGCCGCTTATCGTGTGTGTCACGCAACTTCATTCTCCGGAAATAGCTCCGTATTGTCCGACAGCATGTCCCGCAGGCGGCGACGTGCCGTCATCATACGCGTTTTGACGGTACCCACCGGACAGTCGAGGATTTCAGCGATCTCCGTATAGAGATAGCCGTTGTAGTAGGTGAGTTCGACCACCGCGCGCAATTCGGGTGTCAGCCGGTCGAGCGCGGCCTTGAGGTCCTTGGCCCGGATCACCGCCTCTGCGGTGTCTCCGTTGTCGCCGATCAGGTTCTCGTCCAATTCCACGTCTCCCTTCCGCTTCTGCATCTTCTCGCGCTGCTTGAGCGACTGGCGATAGGCGATGCCGAAGATCCAGGACGAGGGTTTGGATCGGCCCTGGAACCGGTCCGCCGTGCGCCAGACGACCATGAGCGTGTCGTTGGCGACCTCCTCCGCGATCTCGGCACTGCCGGTGATGCGCCGCGCGAAGTGCATGAGCTTTGGAAAGTAGCGCCGATGCATCTGCTCGAACGCGGCCATGTCACCTTCTGCGACGGCAGCCAGCAAGGCTTCGTCGGTGGTGTTCTTTGCCCCTGATGCGGGCTTCGGGATCAGTTTGAGTAGACGCATTTCGGTGGTGTCACTTTGCTGTCTGCAATCATAGGTTCCCCGGTTCGGGAGAAAGGTTCACGCCCCGCGAAAAAAATTTCGGCCCGAGCGGCGGGTGGCCGTCCGGGTTCTGCAGGGCAGCGGTGGGCGGGCCGCCGGTCATGGCGGACGAACCGCCGGTGCGGCGTTCCCGAACGGCCCGACGCGGTGCCGCCCGGCGGGCGTGAGATTGCGTTTCGACATGGCGCTTGTCCCCCTGCGCTCGCGCCGATCCGGCCTTCTGGGTCCGGATGGGCGCGGTCCTGCCGCCGAAAGATGTTAACGGCGAATCAACTCGCCTCAAACGTGCGGGGGACACGTTGTAGTCAGCGTTGTAGTGGCTCGCGGTGACCCGCCGAAGCTGTGGACCTCATGACGATTTCTTGAACTTTGAGTGACACGTCACCACCCAGCCCACGACAGACCGGGTGGACAGGGCGGTCGCCGTGTCTTCAGCGCAGGATGTGCCAGACGCCGCCGACCCCGTCGCCGGTCGCGTCACCCGGCTGCTGATCGCCGGCCCAGTAGTAGAGCGGCATGCCCTTGTAGCTCCACTGGGCGGTGCCGTCGCGCCGGGTGACCAGACCGAAATCGCCCTCGGCCGCCGCACTCTCCGCCGCGATGAAGGGCGGCCAGGCCTGTGCGCAACCGTCATAGCAGTTGCTCACGTTCGGCCGGTCGCGATCGAAGATGTAGAGGGTCATGCCGTCGCCATCGACGAGGATGCCGTCGCCCGACAGGCTGGCCGGGGCGGCGGTCGCACCGACGGAGACGAGGGACAGCGCCGCGACGGCGAGGAAGGTGACGGGTTTCATGGGGGATCTCCTGGGATGGGCCCGGGCCGGGATGGACCGGGACTTGGGACTTTCTTGGTGCCCGCCATCGCGCCCAGGGTTCACGGCGTGGGTCGGGAATGTCGCGCCGCTGCCGCTCTTTTCATCACGCTGCCCGGGATCGTGGCAGACACGCTCCGATTGCAGCCCGGGACGCGCCGGGTCGCACGCCTGTGCTTGCTCGCCACCCGCAGGAATGTCAGTTTCCAACTCTTGAAGGGCGCGCTTGCGTGGGGCTGGATGGCGCGCCGGGTCGGAGGGGAATGACGCACGGTCTGGAAGTCCGGATGCTGGGCGAGCTTCAGGTCCTGGTGGAGGGGCAGGAGGTGGCACTCCCGCCCTCCCGCAAGGCCCGCGCGCTGCTCGCCTTCCTGATCGCCACCCGGCGGCCGCATCGTCGCGAGCGGCTGTG
This sequence comes from Pontivivens ytuae, assembly GCF_015679265.1. Taxonomy (NCBI): domain Bacteria; kingdom Pseudomonadati; phylum Pseudomonadota; class Alphaproteobacteria; order Rhodobacterales; family Paracoccaceae; genus Pontivivens; species Pontivivens ytuae. Next base: position 4,054,930 of record NZ_CP064942.1, on the reverse strand, counting down.
CGAGCTCTTCTGGGATCTGCCCGATGACCCGAAGGCCACGCTGCGCTGGGCGCTCAGCAAGCTGCGGCGGGTCGTGGACGGACCGGAGCAGAGCCGGATCGTCGCCGATCGCGAGCGGGTCTGGTTCGACGCTGGCGGGGCCTGCATCGACATCCATGACATCGCCGCAGCGCTCCAGAGATCCGACACGCCGGTCGCCGCCCTCGAGGACATGGCGCAGCGCCTGCAGATGGACCTGCTCGACGGGCTCGACGATGCGGGGGACGAGCGTTTCCGGTCGTGGCTGACCGCCGAGCGGGAGGATGCGCGCGTGACGCTCTGCGCCGTGCTCCGCCAGCTCGTCGATCATCCTGACATCACTCCGAGAGCGGCCGAGAAGTGGGAGCGGCTGTGGCAGGAGGTCGATCCGGACGGTGCGCACGCCCATGTCCGGCCCGAACCGACCTCGAAGCCTGCCGGGGACATTCCGCAGGCCCGCAAGACCGCGGCCCTCAATCGTGCGCTCAAAAGCCAGAATATTGGGTTCTGCGAGGTGCCCGACGGCACCAAGGTGGCCTACGCCACCATCGGCTCCGGCCGGCCGATCCTGAAGGCCGCCAACTGGCTCAACCACCTCGAATTCGACTGGTCGAGCCCGATCTGGGGCCGCAGCTTCGCGGCACTCGCCCGCTACCGCACCTTCATCCGCTATGACGAGCGGGGCTGCGGCCTCTCGGACTGGGACGTGAAGGACCTCAGCTTCGACGCCTTCGTCGAGGATCTGGAGGCGGTGGCGGACCGGGTCGGGCTGGAGCGGTTCCCGCTGCTCGGCATCTCGCAAGGTTGTGCCGTGTCGATCGAATATGCCGCGCGACATCCCGAGCGCGTCTCGGGCCTGATCCTCGTCAGCGGCTATGCCGCGGGCTGGCGCGTGATGGCAACGACCGAGGAGCAGGCGCGGCGCGAGGCGGTGCTCACGCTGACCGAGCTCGGCTGGGGCACCGACAACCCCGCCTACCGCCACATCTTCTCCCAGACCTTCATGCCGAAGGCGCGTGCCGCCGATCTCGCCTGGTTCGACGAGTTCCAGCGCCAGACGACCTCGCCCCGCAATGCCGCCCGCTTTCAGGAGGCGTTCGGACATATCGACGTGCGCGACCGGCTGGCGGACGTTCGCGCGCCAACGCTGGTGCTCCACTGCAAGGACGACCAACGCATCCCGCTCGCCGATGGCAAGGCCGTCGCGGACGGCATTCCCGGTGCGGAGTTCGTGGTGCTGGATAGCTGCAACCACATCATCATGGACAGCGAACCTGCCTGGCGCACCTGTGCCGAGGCCATCCAGCGCTTCGTCGTCCAGCACGGCCTCTGACAGCCCCTTCAGGCGAACCTTTCCTCGGCATCCCGGCACCTACGCCGCCACGGGACGCTCATGGAACTGGTCCAAGGCGAGGAAAGGAGCCGAGATGATCGGGATCAACAACATCAAGTATCCCGACGACTACGCCGCGATGATGAAGCGGCTCGGCGTCTCCGATCAGAAGGGCGGGCAGAAGATGCTCCCCGCCCTCCAGACCGACAATGACAAGGATGCGGAGAGGATCGCCGATAGCGTCATCCGCAAGGAGCAGATCAAGCAGAAGCCGCGCGAACTGCTCGCGGCGATGCGCAAGCTCTTCAAGTAGTTAGGGCCCCATCGTGACCCGAAAGGCTCCGATCCGTCGGCGCCTTTTCCCGTTGGGCCTGCGGGCGATTTTTCCATGTCCCGCTGAACCAAACCCGCGCCCCGCCGCACTCACAACCGAGATTGTTTGGACAAGCAGGAGATTGCGTTATGGCGGATGGAAACGGCTACAGCGACGGGCACTGGCAGGTGACATTGAGGGTTCTGGCGCTCCCGAACGAGCCCCGGTTCCTCGCCGCTGCGCAGGACGCTTTTCTCGCGTGCGAGACCAAGGATGCCGGGGTGTTCCGGCGGGATGCCAGCACGCTCGCCACGCTGATCCGGGCGGAGCGGGAATACATCCTCGACTGGCGCAGCCGGAACGGATGGCAGCCCGACGACGGGGTCGATCTGACCGGCAACGCCAACCCCCTCAACGACGTGATGGGGCTCATGGCGACCCTGGTCGATCGTGTGGAGCGGCGCGGCGAGGTCGAGCTCGATCCGGAGTTCGACGAGGATGACGAGGATTTCCGGCCCGAGGATGGCGGTCTCGATTTCAACGGCATCGATCCGGATGCCGACGACGGCACGCCACCGCCGGGCGACGGTGGCAACCCGCCGGGCGATGGCGGCAATCCTCCGGGCCAGGGCGGTGCACCGGGCTCCGGCGGCGCACCCGGGGCAGGGGGCGCACCCGGGGCTGGCGGGACCGGCTCCGATGACGGCTCCCGCCGCGGCGGCGCCGGCGGGGCAGGCGGTGCAAACGGGCGCGCGGACGACGACAGCTCCGACAGCGGCAGCGATGACGACAGCGAGCCGGACTTCGACGAGAGCTCCTTCCAACGGCCGGATCTCGACACCTTCCTCGACGACGAAAGCGTCGCGGAAAGCGAATCCGATTTCGACGACAGCCCCTACGAGCAGGCCGATCTCGAGGAACTCTTCGGCTCCGACGCCACGCCCGAGCCGGATCCCAACGTCGGCCGCCCGATCCCACCCCTCCCCGACGACGGGGACGATCCCAATGCAGGCCGTCCCATCCCGCCGCTCCCAGACGACGGGGACGATCCCAATGCGGGCCGGCCCATCCCGCCGCTGCCGGACGATGAGGAGGCCGACCCGAACGCGGGCCGTCCCATTCCACCCCTCCCGGACGACGAGCCGGGCGGCGATGACGGCGCCAAGGGACCCTACGTGCTTCCGCCGAAATACGGCGCGTTCTTCGATGACCTGCGTAAGGCGAAGACCGAGAAGGAGCGCCGGCAGATCGCCGAGGAGATGCGGCACCACTTGCTCATCCGAAACGAGTGCCCGCCGGACATGACGCTGGACGAGATCCTCGCCGCCGCCGACCGCGCGATGGCCGCACCCCGCCGCGCGGCGGAGACGGAAGATGTCCAGGACGGCGACGCCCAGCCCGAGCGCTACGACATGGCAACCATGGAGCGTTTCGAGCGCCAGCGGGAGGAGATGGAGCGGGGCGAGGCGCGCTCCAACCCCTTCGCCACGGATACCATGGAGCGCTTCGATCGTGAGCGGGCCGAGATGGATGAGATCAGCGCCTTCGAGGTCGAGGACTCCGAAGACGGAGAGGCGCCTCACGAGTTCGAGGTGGCGCCCGCGAACGTCCCTGCGGCCTACAACCGCGAACTCGACGCGATGGCCCGCGCGCTCGCCAATTTCGACATGCGCCGGGTCCGCCAGATCGCGGAGGCCATCCTGCGCGCCATGAAGGCGAACGGCGAATGCCCCGAGGACACCACCGTCGAGCAGATCTACGCCGCGCTCGAAATGGCCATTCGGGCGGAGGAGGAGCGGCAGGGCGCGGCCGACGGCGACGGGCAACGCCTCTCTGCCGAGGAACGCGGCCGTCGCTGGGGCAGCATCGTCGTCTCCGAAATCGAAATGGAGGAGGTTGAGTCCGAGACGCCCCCTGCACCGCCGGAGCCGGACGTATCCGAACTCGTGCCGGGCTCGGAACCCGGCGCGACGCAGACGGAGGAGCAGGACGGCTCCGACACGGACTCGGATCCGTTCCCGACCGGCGGTGAGCCCCCGACCGGCGGCACCGACGATCCGTTCCCCGATGACAGCCCGACCGGCGTCGACCTGGACCCGGATGCGGATCTGGACGACATCTCGACCCTCGACGGCGCGGAGATGGAGACGGAGAGCGATCCGTTCCCGACCGCTGATCCGGATCCGTTCCCGACGCGCCCGGCTGATCCGTTCCCCGATGACGAGACGCAAGGCAGCGGCACCTCGGATCCCTTCCCGGATAACGGGCCGAGCGGTGTCGATCTGGACGACCTCGACACCGACGATGACGGATCGACCGACAGCGGCTCCGACGACGACTCGGAATCGGATGACGAGACCGATCCCTTCCCCGGCGACAGCCGCCGCGGCCCCGACCGTAAGGATCCCGACGGCGGCGCGGCAGGTGCTGCGGCCACGACGGGAGAGTCCGGAGGGGCTCCGGATGGAGGCGCGCCGACCGGTCCCGTCACCATCCCGTCCCGCTACCGCCCGCATCTGGAGGCGATGTCGAAGGCGAAGGCCGATGGCAAGAAACAGGCCATCATCGCCCTCGCCCAGGACCTGATGGACAAGATGCAGTCCCGCGGCGAGTGCCCGCCCTCGGCCACCATCCGAGACGTGCTCGCCGCCGCCACCGCCGCGATGCCCGATGCCAAGCCCGCACCGAAGGCGGAGGCGACCGGCGCCGGCGCGCTCGCCGGCATGGACAGCGCCCAGCTCCAGAAATACGTAAGCAAGGAGGTCAAAGCGATCACCGGACTGCTGGAGCAGGATGCGGAGGCCGAAGCGAAGTCGCGTGCGGTCATGCTGTCGGGCAATCTGAGGAAAGCGAGCCCCGACGCCTACATCCCGCCGGACAAGATCCTTGCCCTCGCGGCCAAGGGCGTGAAGGCGACCGCAGGCGCCTCTGCCGATGCCGAGGCAGGTGTCGAGATCAGCCTCAGCCACGTCCAGAAGACCAACTGGTCCAACTTCGCGAAGGTCTACAACGCCGACGCGGAGGAGCAGGAGAGCTTCAAGGAGGTGGCGACCCTGATCGCGAAGACCGGCCGGGACAGCGGCGCATCGCGTTCCGCCGCCAAGGCCTTCATCACGAGCCAGAAGAAGGAGAAGCGCAAGAGCTTCAAGTTCCGCAATTCCCAGCACCTCGTCGACGCGGTCGAACAGGCGATACGGATGCGGGCGACCGGCCAGAAGCTGAAGAAACCCCTCAAGCCCTCCGACATGGGCGGCGAGGGCTGACCGACCCGATGCGGGGCGGCTCCTGCGCGGGGCCGCCCCTCTTTTGCTGCGTGCATGTCTGTGTCATACTACGAGGCTGGCACAATAGCGCAGATTAAGTGCAATAGCTGGGAGGTGAATACTTCTATATTCTCAATCTGAGAGGCAGATTGAAACAACTATAACATTTAAAATCAAAATTTTTAATATCTTTGATTCGAATTTTAGTGGCGGAGCGGTCAGCGAATTTGAGTGACTATGCACGTTACAAGGCTTCAGACTTATACTGAAGTCTTTGGAGGCGAGTACCGGAATCGAACCGGTGTACACGGATTTGCAATCCGCTGCGTAACCACTCCGCCAACTCGCCGCCGGGTGTGGTTGGTCAGATAACGAATGCGGCCGGGGGCGTCCAGAGCCATCTTTGAGCCGTTGCCTGCGCCCCGGCGCTGTGGCAATCACGGCCAAACGATGCCCAGCCGGACCGCAAGGACGCGCCCATGACCGACTTCACCGCCGCCCGGATTGCCATGGTGGACTGCCAGATCCGTCCCTCCGACGTGACGCGCTACCCGATCATCAAGGCGATGCTGACGGTCCCGCGGGAGGAGTATCTGCCCTCCGCTGCGAAAGCCGTCGCCTATATGGGCGAGCATGTGGAGATCGGGACGGGCCGCGTCTGCCTCGATCCGCGGGTGCTGGCCAAGATCATCGATGCGCTCGCGATCCAGCCGGGCGATCTCGTCCTCGATATCGGGGCGGGCTACGGCTATTCCACCGCCGTCGTCGCCATGATCGCCGAAGCCGTCGTGGCCATCGAGAGCGACGAGAGCTTCGCCGAGACGGCGGTGGGCACGCTGCAGGCCCAGGGCGTCGACAATGCGATCGTCGAGACCGGTCCGCTGGAGGAGGGCGCGGCCGGCCACGGTCCCTATGACGTCGTCCTGATGCAGGGCGGGGCCGAACGGTTGCCGAATGCAATCGAGGAGCAGTTGCGGCCCGACGGGCGCATCGCGATGATCGAGATGTCGGGTGCCTTCGGCGCCGTCAAGCTGGGTGTCAAAGGGGCAAACGGCATCACATGGCGCCGTATCTTCGATGCCACTGCACCGGTTCTTCCCGGCTATGCTGCCGAGAAAGCGTTTGTATTCTAAGCGCAACTGCGTGACAGTCACGCAAGTGGCGGTTCCCCCCACCGTCAGGGATCAAGACGACAGACAGGAGCAGGGTATGGCACGCGGCATGAGACGAGTGGCAGGTCGAGTTGCGGGAGCCCTTTCGGTCTGGGCGATGCTGTCCAGCGGTGTGGCGGCCGAGACGCTGACCGATGCACTGGTGCGCGCCTACAACACCAACCCGACGCTGGAAATTTCGCGCGCCGCATTGCGCGCCGCGGACGAGGAGGTGCCCCAGGCCCGCGCCGGCCTGCGCCCGAACGTGGACGCGATCGGCACTGCGACGCTCAGCACCAACAATGACCGCTTCTTCGGCGGTCGGGACGACTTCACGGATCGGGAGACGATCCAGCTCGACGCCGACTGGACGATCTTCGACGGCGGTGCGACTTCTGCCGCGACCAACGCCGCCCTGGCGGATGTGAACGCGCAGCGTGCGGCGCTGGTGACGGCGGAGCAGAACCTGCTGCTCGATACCATCACCGCCTACATGGACGTGCGCCGCGACCTGCAGTTCGTGCGGCTTGCCGAGAACAACGTGGTCGTCATCGGCCGCCAGCTCCAGGCGGCCTCCGACCGGTTCGAGGTGGGCGAGGTGACCCGGACCGACGTGAGCCAGGCGCGGGCCCGTCTCGCATCCTCCCGCACCAACCTCGTGACCAACGAGGGTGCGGCCGAGCGCTCGGCGGAGACCTATGAGGCCATCGTCGGCGTGCGTCCCGGCGACCTCGCGCCGCCGCCGCCGACGCCCGAGCTGCCCGCGACCGAGGAAGACGCCATCGCCATCGCAATGGCGAACGAGCCGTCGCTTCAGAACCTGCGCGCGCAGGTCGAAGCCTCCGAATTCCGGGTGCGCCAGGCGCGCGCCGCGTTCCGTCCGAATGTCAGCCTGAACGGCAACCTGACGGCCGGGAACGGCTTCGAGGACGGAGCTTTTGACGGGGCGCGATCCTCGACCCGCGACACCACGGTCGGTGCGAACGTGACGCTGCCGCTCTATCGCGGCGGGGCGCTGTCCTCCGCCGTCCGGCAGGCCGTCGCGAACCTCGAGCAGGATCAGGCCGAGCTGCAGGATGCCGGCCGGACCGTCAGTCAGAACGTCTCCTTCGCCTGGACCAACCTGATGGTGGCCCGGTCCTCCATCGTGTCCGCCCGGCAGGAGATCACGGCCGCCCGCGTCGCCTTCGAAGGCATTGTGGAGGAAGCCCGCCTCGGCGCGCGGACCACGCTCGACGTGCTCGACACCGAGCAGGACCTTCTGAACGCGCAGTCCGATCTGGTCGCAGCACAGCGGGACGAGGTGGTGGCGGCCTACACGCTGCTCTCCGCCATGGGTCTCCTCACCGTGGAGCACCTGAACCTGCCGGTCGATGAGTACAACCCGGATGCCTACTTCCGCGCCGTGGAGAACGGGCCCTATGCCAGCAGCCGCGGCGAGGTGCTCGACCGTATCCTGGGCCGGAACTGAGGGAGAGCGCATGTCGGACGAGGGCAAGGAGCGCAGCGTCGAGGACGTCTTGGCCGCCATCCGGGCGCGGGTCGCTGCGGAGGGGGCGAGCCTTGAGCGCGAGGCGCCGGACGAAGAACCCCTCGTCCTGACGGCGACGATGCAGGTCGAGGATGCGGACGAGGTCGCTCCGCTCGTGCTCGACCGTCCGGTAGTCGACGAAGCGCCCGCCGAAGAGCCGCTGCGGCTCGACACGCCAGTCGCCGACGAAGCTCCTCTCCGGCTCGACACACCAGTTGAGGAGGAGTCCAAGCGCTCCTCGCCCGAAGGCTACGCGCTCTTCGCGTGGGAGCGGGGACCGGAAAGCGAGACCGCGTCGGAGGATGAGGCGCCTGAGCCGGAGGAGCCGTCCGAGCCCTCGCTGCCTGCGGGTTCCGAAAGCCCGATCGCCCTCGACAGCTCCGTCGCGGCGAATGTCGAGGAAGAGGCGGTCCCCGACGCCCCCTATGCCGAGGTGCCGGAGCCCGAGGCGGAGCCGGCCGAAGTCACCGCACTCCATCCCGCCGCGGATGACGAGACCACGACGGACGAGCCGGCATCCGAAGATGATGAGCCCGCCGCCTCAAACGACACGGCGGAAGAGGACACCACGCCCCCCGCCGAATACGACGTCTGGAGCGCCCGTCCCGCCGAGGGCGAGAGCGTCTTCACCCCGGCCACCGAGCCGTCCGCGGCCGTCGCCGCCGCTGCAACCGTCGCCTCCGCCGCGGCTCTCCCGGATCGGGAGACCATTCGCGGCATGGTGCGCGAGGCGATGGGCGAGCAGGGCCACGCCTCCTCGAACGAGCCCGACCTGCGCGCCCTCGTCCGCGAGATCCTGATCGAGGAGCTGCAGGGCGAGATGGGCGCCCAGTTCTCCCGCGGCGTTCGCAAGGCCGTCCGCAAGGACATCATCCGCGCCTTCAAGGAACGCGGGCTGAACTGACGCCTTCCCCTCCGGCCTGAGCCACGTTAGGAACCTCATCCGAAGACCGGATGAGGACGTAGACGCATGGCCATGGACAAGACCTTCGACGCAGCCGCCAGCGAGACCGCCATTGCCGCGGCCTGGGAGGCGACGGGCGCCTTCCGCGCAGGGGCCAACGCGAAGCCGGGGGCCGAGAGCTTCTGCGTCATGATCCCGCCGCCGAACGTCACCGGCTCGCTCCACATGGGCCATGCGTTCAACAACACGTTGCAGGACATCCTCGTCCGCTGGCACCGGATGCGCGGCTTCGACACGCTCTGGCAACCGGGCCAGGACCATGCGGGCATCGCGACGCAGATGGTCGTCGAGCGCGAGCTCGCGAAATCCAACCGCCGACGCACCGACATGCCGCGCGAGGAGTTTATCGACCTCGTCTGGAAGCAGAAGGAGAAATCCGGCGGCACCATCATCGAGCAGTTGAAGCGCCTCGGCGCCTCCTGCGACTGGGAGCGCAACGCCTTCACCATGGCCGGCGCGCCGGGCGATACGCGCGTGGGCCACGAGAACTCGCCCGATTTCCACCGCGCGGTCCTGAAAACCTTCGTCGAGATGTACGAGCGCGGGCTGATCTACCGCGGCAAGCGCCTCGTGAACTGGGACCCGCATTTCGAGACGGCGATCTCGGACCTCGAGGTGGAGAACCGCGAGGTCGACGGCCACATGTGGCACTTCAAGTACCCGCTCGCGAATGGTGCGACCTACGAGTACGTGGAGAAGGACGCGGACGGCAACGTCACCCTGCGCGAAACCCGCGACTACATCTCCATCGCGACGACCCGGCCCGAGACGATGCTGGGCGACGGCGCGGTCGCGGTGCACCCCTCGGATGAGCGCTACGCGCCCATCGTCGGCCAGCTCTGCGAGATCCCGGTGGGGCCGAAGGAGCATCGCCGCCTGATCCCGATCATCACCGACGAGTACCCGGACCGGGATTTCGGCTCCGGCGCGGTGAAGATCACCGGCGCCCACGATTTCAACGACTACGGCGTCGCCAAGCGCAACGGAATCCCCCTCTACCGCCTCATGGACACGAAAGGCGCCATGCGCTCCGACGGCCTCTCCTACGAGGAGGCGGCCGAGAAGGCGAAGGCGCTGCGCGAGGGTGCCGAGGCCAGCGAGGCCGAGGTCGACCAGGTGAACCTGGTGCCCGAGCAATACCGCGGCCTCGACCGGTTCGACGCGCGCAAGCGGATCGTGGCGGACATCACGAACGAGGGCCTCGCCGTGATGGTCGAGGTTCCGGCGGAACCGGCCAGCGGCGATCAGGAGGACACCGCGGGCGCACCCCCTCGGAAAGTGCCTTTCGTCGAGAACAAGAAGATCATGCAGCCCTTCGGCGACCGCTCCGGCGTGGTGATCGAACCGATGCTGACCGACCAGTGGTTCGTGGACGCGGCCAAGCTCGCCGGCCCGGCCATGGAGGCCGTTCGCTCCGGCGAGACGAAGATCCTGCCCGAGCGCGACGAGAAGGTCTATTTCCACTGGATGGAGAACATCGAGCCCTGGTGCATCTCCCGCCAGCTCTGGTGGGGGCACCGGATCCCGGTTTGGTATGGGCCGAAGCTTGCCCAAAAGGGGTCGACCGGCGGTATATCCCTGCAAGTGGAGACGACCCCACAGCATGACTGGGAAGGTCCAATCACGAAGGTCATACTCGACAGCGAGCCTCAGGCCTTCTGTGCCATTGAGGAGCAGCAGGCGCTCGAGGCTGCCAAGGCCTACTATGGCGACTTCCAGATCGCGGCGTTCGACGACAAGGATGCGTTCGATGCGGCTCTTGTCGCATTCTACGCGCACGAAGCGGGCGAGGAGCTTCCGCCACTTCCGATTTATCGCGACCCCGACGTCCTCGACACCTGGTTCTCCTCCGGCCTCTGGCCGATGGGCACCCTCGGCTGGCCGGAGCAGACGCCGGAACTGGAAAGATACTACCCGACCTCGGTGCTCGTCACCGGCTTCGACATCATCTTCTTCTGGGTCGCCCGGATGATGATGATGCAAAAGGAGATGGACGGCCGCGCGCCGTTCCACACCGTCTATGTCCACGCCCTCGTCCGCGACGAGAAGGGGCAGAAGATGTCGAAGTCGAAAGGCAACATCATCGACCCGCTCGACCTGATCGACCAGTACGGCGCGGACGCAGTGCGCTTCACGCTGAGCTCGATGGCGGCGATGGGGCGCGACCTGAAGCTCTCCTCCCAACGGGTTGAGGGATATCGGAATTTCGGCACCAAGCTCTGGAACGCCGTCCGCTTCGCCGAGATGAACGAGGCCGTCCACGGCGCTCGTCCGGACCCGCAGGCCAAGGTGAACCGCTGGATCATCGCGGAGACCGCGCGGGTGCGCGAGAGCGTCGATGCGAGCCTCGCCGCCTACCGCTTCAACGATGCCGCGAACGCGCTCTACGCCCATGTCTGGGGCACGGTCTGCGACTGGTACTTGGAGTTCGCGAAGCCGCTCCTCGCCGGGGATCAGGCCGAGGAGACGCGTGCGACCATGGGTTGGGCGCTCGACCAGTGCCTCAAGCTGCTCCACCCCTTCATGCCCTTCATCACCGAGGCGCTGTGGGAGCAGACGGCGCGGCGCGACGCCATGCTCGTCGTCACCGACTGGCCCGACTACGGCGCGGAACTGGTCGACGCCGACGCGGAGGCAGAGATCGGCTGGGTCCGTGCCCTGATCGAGGAGATCCGTTCCGTCCGTTCCGAGATGAACGTGGCGGGCGGAGCCAAGACCGGTCTCGTTCTAGTCAGCGCCGACGCCACCACGCGCCAGCGGTTCGAGGACAACCGCGCGCTGATCGAACGGCTCGCCCGGGTCGAGGGCGTGGACTACGCCGATGTCGTCCCGAACGGCGCGGTGACCCTCGGCGTGCCCGGCGCCACGATCTGCCTGCCGCTCGCGGGCCTCGTCGACGTGCAGGCCGAGGCCGTCCGCCTCGACAAGGCGCTCGGCAAGCTCGACAAGGAGATGAAGGGGCTCAGCGCCAAGCTCGCCAACGAGAAGTTCCTCGCCAAGGCCCCCGAAGAGGTCGTGGCCGAGCAGCGCGAGCGCCTGACCGCCGCCGAAGCGGAAGCCACGAAGCTCCGTGCCGCGCAGGAGCGGGTGAGGGCGCTGGCATGAAGCTGATCTTCCGGCTGATCTGGCTGGCGATCGCGGGCGGGCTGTTCTTCCTCGCCTTCAACCTCGTGCTGCCGCCGGCCGAGCTCGATCCCGGCGGCGCCGTCGGCGGCTTCGTCACCGGGCTCGTGGAATCCGGCCTCAACCTCGTGGCTGGGCTCATCATCACGGTCCTGGCGCTTGCCGCCTTCTTTTTCGCCATCCGAAGCTGAGGGAGCACCATGACCGGACCCCGTTACACCGAACTGGCGGCGGGGCTTCCCGCCACCGTTCCCTTCGTCGGCCCCGAAGCGCAGGAGCGCGCGCGCGGCCGCGCCTTCTCCGCCCGGCTCGGCGCCAATGAGAGCATCTTCGGCCCGTCGCCGCGCGCGGTCGAGGCCATGGCCCGCGCCGCTGCCGACGGCTGGATGTACGGCGATCCCGAGAACCACGACCTGCGCCACGCGCTCGCCGATCACCTCGGCGTGGCGCCGGGCAACGTGGTCGTGGGGGAGGGGATCGACGGCCTGCTCGGTTACCTGGTGCGCCTGCTTGTCGCACCCGGCGATGCCGTCGTCACTTCGCTCGGCGCCTATCCGACGTTCAACTACCATGTGACAGGCTTCGGCGGCGTGCTCCACACCGTGCCCTATCGTGACGATGCCGAGGATCCGGAGGCGCTGATCGCGAAGGCCGCCGAGGTCGACGCGAAGCTCATCTACTTCGCCAACCCCGACAATCCGATGGGCTCCTGGCACACGGCGGCCACGGTTCAGCGCATGATCGACGCGCTGCCGGATGGCTGCGTGCTCTGCCTCGATGAGGCCTATGGTGAGTTCGCGCCGTCCGGCACCCTGCCGCCGATCGACGTGATGCATCCCCGGGTCGTGCGCATGCGGACCTTCTCCAAGGCCTACGGGCTCGCCGGACTGCGCGTGGGCTATGCAGTGGCGGAGGAAGCGCTGGTCCGGTCCTTCGACAAGGTCCGCAACCATTTCGGGGTGAACCGGGTGGGGCAGGCGGCCGCTTTGGCGGCGCTGTTGGACCATGACTGGCTCGCCCATGTGGTGGCGGAGACGTCGGCGGCGCGCACCCGGATCGCCGGTATGGCGGAGGCGATGGGGCTGACGCCGCTGCCATCGGCCACGAACTTCGTGACCATCGACTGCGGGGCGGATGTGGAGCGCGCGCGCGGGTGCCTCGAATCGCTTGGAGCGGCCGGGATCTTCGTGCGGATGCCGTTCGTGGCGCCGCAAAACCGATGTATTCGCGTCTCGGTTGGACGAAAACAAGAACTTGATCTACTCGAAGTAGAACTTCCGAAAATAGCCACAACCATTAATAATTAGAGCCGAACTTCACTCGCTCCATCAATATCTCATTAACCAATGCCGCTCAATTTGAAGATATTAAAAGAAAGTGCAATTTGGCCTGATCTGGCCAAAGGCTATTTTTTGTTTATTTTCAGATTTTTAGGGGCGATCCTTGTGGTCGCCCCTTATTCTGTTCTGTGCCGTTTGTCTGTGGTTTTGCATAGGAGCAGACATGCATGCGGCCCGCTCCGGATGGGTCCAGGCCGTTGTTTCGCTACGTTTCGATTCTCAACGACAGGTTGATCTCCCATGGCGCGAATGCGGCGCAAGGCCGACCTCCCGACGAAGACCTGCCTCGCCTGCGGCCGCCCCTTCACGTGGCGCAAGAAGTGGGCCCGCGATTGGGAGAACGTCCGCTACTGCTCCGAGCGCTGTCGCCGGACCGGTCCGTCCGAGAAGCCGGACGCTCGCTTGAACTGATCCGGGCGATCGGCTAGGCGGGGCCGATATCTGACGCGGAGACTTCCCCATGGGCGCACCGAAGAAAGTCGTCCTCGCCTATTCGGGCGGGCTCGATACCTCGATCATTCTCAAGTGGCTGCAGACCGAGTACGGCTGCGAGGTCGTGACCTTCACTGCCGATCTGGGCCAGGGGGAGGAGCTTGAGCCCGCGCGCGCCAAGGCCGAACTGCTCGGGATCAAGCCGGAAAACATCTACATCGAGGATGTGCGCGAGGAGTTCGTGCGCGACTTCGTCTTCCCTATGTTCCGCGCTAACGCGGTGTATGAGGGGCTCTACCTGCTCGGGACGTCCATCGCGCGTCCGCTGATCTCCAAGCGGTTGGTGGAGATCGCGGCCGAGACCGGTGCTGATGCAGTGGCCCACGGCGCGACCGGCAAGGGCAACGATCAGGTGCGTTTCGAGCTGTCGGCCTATGCGCTGAATCCCGACATCAAGGTGATCGCGCCGTGGCGGGAGTGGGACCTGACCTCCCGGACCCGGCTGCTGGAGTTCGCGGAGGCGCACCAGATCCCGATCGCGAAGGACAAGCGGGGCGAGGCGCCGTTCTCGGTCGACGCGAACCTGCTGCACACCTCCTCGGAAGGCAAGGTGCTCGAGGATCCGGCCGAGCCCGCGCCGGACTACGTCTACCAGCGCACCGTCCATCCCGAGGATGCGCCGGACACGCCGGAGCATATCGAAATCACGTTCGAAAAGGGCGACGCCGTTGCCCTGAACGGTGAGCAGTTGTCGCCGGCGACGCTGCTCACCCGCCTCAACGAGCTTGGCGGGAAACATGGCTGCGGACGTCTCGATCTCGTCGAGGGGCGCTATGTCGGGATGAAGTCGCGCGGGATCTACGAGACGCCGGGCGGCACGCTGCTTCTCGAAGCGCATCGCGGCATCGAGTCGATCACGCTCGATAAGGGTGCGGCCCATCTCAAGGATGAGCTGATGCCGCGCTATGCGGAGCTCATCTACAACGGTTACTGGTTCAGCCCGGAGCGCGAGATGCTGCAGGCCGCGATCGACCACAGCCAGGCCCGCGTGAACGGAACCGCGCTGCTGAAGCTCTACAAGGGCAGCGCGCGCTGCGTGGGGCGCTGGTCGGACGATACGCTCTACTCCGAGCAGCATGTCACCTTCGAGGAGGATGCCGGCGCCTATGATCAGAAGGATGCCGAGGGCTTCATCCGGATCAACGCGCTGCGCCTCAAACTGCTCGCGGCGCGAAACCGTCGCTGAGCAGCGTTAGAACTCCGACCAGTCTTCTTCCATCGCGAGGTTGCCGGAGGTCCAGCGAATGCGGCGTGCTTCGGCTGCAGGCTCTTCGTCGGCAGCTTGGCGTGAGTTGCCCGCGTCCGTAATGTCTGGCGTCGAAGTCTCCTCCTCGGCACCGTCCGTTGGCGCTGGGGCCGTCGAGAAGCTCGCCATGCGGGCTTCCACCGTCTCGATTTCTTCGGCAAGCTCGCCCATGGCGCGGGCCGTGCGGTCGGCGACGCTGGCGGTGGACTGGACGCCTGCCTCCATCGCCGTGATCGCGGCGTCGATTTCACGCAGACCGGTCGCTTGCTCCTGACCGGTGCGGGCGACGTTCTGGACCTGACCGGCCACCAGTTCGATCTGGCGGGTAATCTCGGTCAACATGGAGCCGGCGCGCTCAACCATTTCGACGCCCCGGTCGATGTTGCTGTTGCTGTCCTCGATCAGCTTGGAGATGTCGCTGGCGGCGGAGGCGCTGCGCTGTGCGAGGCTGCGGACCTCGGCGGCCACGACGGCGAAGCCCTTTCCTGCCTCGCCGGCGCGCGCAGCCTCGACCGCTGCGTTCAGCGCCAACAGGTTGGTCTGGAAGGCGATGGCGTCGATGACGTCGAGGATCTCGCGCATCTCCACGGAGCCTTCGGCGATGCGGCCAACGGCGGCGACTGCTTCGGCCGTGATTTTTGCACCGCTCATGGCGTGTTCCGAGAGGGCGCCTGCGCGATCATGGACCTCGCCGAGGAGGGCCTGACCCGCTTCGAGCGACTGGGTGAACTGCTGCGCCGTCGTGGCCGTCTGCTCAATCGCGGCAGCCTGTTGCGCGGCGCGATCGGAGACCTCGCTGCTGTCAGCGACGACGCGTTTCACTGTCGCTCGGGTTGCGGTCACGGCGCGGCCCGCATCTGTCACGAGGGCGGCCAAGGAACTGGAGGCGAGGTTGGCGTTGTCGCGGATTTCCTCGAACCGACCCGCGGCAACGATCTCCATGCGGCGGTCGAGATGTCCTTCGGCGAGGGCCGCAAACTGGGCGTCGACGGCGGACAGGCTCTCCTCGAGCCGGGCGAAGAGGTGGTTGAGACGCTCCGCCAGACGGTTGAGCACCTCATCCTCGTAGCCGGTGGAGATCCGGCCCGAGAAGTCGCCCGACAGCCCGCTTTCGATCACGCCGGCAAAGGCCGCATCGACCTGGGCAAGCGCGTTCGTCCTGGCTGCACGCGCTTCCACGGCATGCTGCTCGACATCCTGGCGCGCCGCCTCTGCCGCCTGGGCCTGTTCCTCGGCTTCCTCCCGCGCCTGGGCCGTCGATCTCGACAGCAACTGGCGCCGTCGGATCCCGGCGATCAGCGCGGCACATTCCAGCGCGACGATACCGCCGTGCATCAACACGCGGCTCACATCCGTGCCGCCGGGATAGACCAGTTCTGGCAGGACGTAGTTCAGCCCGAGATGATGGAGGATCACTGCGAGCCCGGCGATGACGACGGTGCGGACGTCGTCGAGCATCCCGATGATCGCCAGCATGACGAAGTAGTACATGTGGGTGTCGAGCTGCCACGGATGCCCCATGAGCACCCCGTTCAGCAGCGCCGCCTGACCGATCAGCGCGAGGCCGACCGGCAGCGCCGCATGCTTCATCCCCAGTCGCGCCGCGATCAGCGCCGGCATGGCGAGACCGGCCGAGATCGCGAGCGTCACGAGCACGGATCGATCGAGCTGGTAGGCGATCAGAGCTATGATGGGGCCATGGGCGAGCGCGTATAAGGCGAAGATCTCGGCAGGGCGGGAGAGGTGGTCGAACTTCATGCGCTCCCTCCCGCGCCACAGAACGCGAGCAGTGCGCCCACGTCGAGAAGTGGCACGAGGCCCGCTGCCCGCATCGCATCCGGCACGCCGTGGACCACGCCGAGATGGGTCGTCCCCAGGCCGGACCATGTGACCTCCACCACGTCCAGCGAAGCCAGCGGAGCGGCGGACAATGCCACATAGCTACCGGCCGCGTCGCCGGACATCACCGCACCCGCGAGCGGGATTAGCGCAAGCATCACGACCTGCATCAGAATCAGGGGGCGCAGCATGGCGTTCTCCTCGGTTTGCACCGGGATACGCGCAGATGTCCTAAGACTTCGTTTCCACCTCACGCGACATCACGGTCGCGTCCGGCCTGTTGCGGTAGGCCCGACGGTGGCCGATCTTGGGGTCGAGCCTTTGAGGAGAGCGACATGAAATGGATGATGGGCCTCGCGCTGGCTTTCGGCGGCACCCCCGCAATGTCGGAGGAGCCGGCGCGCGCGGTGTTCGCGGGCGGCTGCTTCTGGTGCGTCGAGGCCGATTTCGACAAGCTCGATGGCGTGCTCGAGACGACCAGCGGCTTTGCCGGCGGCACGACCGAAGCGCCCAGCTACGCCGAAGTGGTCGGCGGCGGCACGGGGCATCGGGAGGTGGTGGAGATCGTCTACGACCCCGAGGTGGTGAGCTTCGACACGCTGGCCGAGCATCTCTTCCGCACCACCGATCCCCTCGACGGGGGCGGGCAGTTCTGCGATCGCGGCTTCGCCTACACCACCGCGATCTATGCGCAGACGCCGGAGCAGTTCCAGGTCGCGACCGAGATCAAGGCGCGGGTCGAGGGCCTGCTGGAGGCGGAGGTCGAGACCGAGATCGTCGAGGGCGGCACGTTCTGGCCCGCCGAGGCCTACCACCAGGACTACTACCTGGAAAATCCGCTGCGCTACAACTTCTACCGCCTGAGCTGCGGGCGCGACCGGCAGGTGGACCGCGTCTGGGCCGACGTGCCGCTCAGTTGAGCGGGATGGCGTTGGCGGCCTTGCCGCGCTGATAGGCTTTCGACAGGGCGGCGTATTCGGCGGTGATGGTCGCGCGTCGGTCGGCGAGCGCCGGGTCGCTGCCCGAAATCTCGGCGATGGAGCGGGCGGTGAAGAATGCGTTGCGCCGCCGGTATCCGCCGGGCGGCAGGCCGTAGAGCTCCTCCATGATCCTCAAATCGTGCGGGATCGAGAAGCCGTCGCGGCTGTCCTCGTGGCTGAAGAGATAGGCGTAGTTGTCGAACCCGGCCCAGGTGATCGCGCTCATGCACATGGTGCAGGGCTCGTGGGTGGAAAGGAAGATCAGGTCTTCGGTCGGCCCCGGCGTCTCAGCGTAGAAGGCGTTGAGGCAGGAGATCTCCCCATGCCAGAGCGGGTTCTCCATCTCCCGATTGGTGGCGGCGATGATGAGGGAGAGGTCCGCTTTGCGCAGGATCGCGGCGCCGAAGACCTTGTTGCCTGCGGCGACGCCTGCGCGAGTCAGCGGCAGGACATCATGCTCGATCACGTCGAGCAGGCGGCGGGCGAGGGCAGGGTTGGTCATGGTAGGAGGCTAGCGGCTGGGTGCGAATGGCGGAAGGCCCCGGATCGGGTCCGGGGCGGTCGCAAGGGGTGTAACCGTCCCGGCCGCAGAGCCGGGACCTTTCGCTCTCAGATCAATCCGACCAACCAGAGTGCGATGCCGATCCCAGCACCTGCACCGATCATGGCCACCACCGGTGGTTTCAGCTTCCAGGCGGCGAGGGCGAAGAGGACGAGGAGGGCGCTCTTCAGGATGTCGAGGCTACCGTCCCAAAGGGCCGCGAGGGCGAGGTAGAGGGCGAGGTTGGCGACCACCCCCACCACCGCCGCGGAGACGCCCGCGAGCGCCTGCCGGATCCAGTGCTGGCGCTGCATCGCCTCCACATGCGGGGCGGCGGCGAGGATCAGCATGAAGCTCGGCGCGAAGGTGTAGAAGCAGGCGAGGCTCGCGGTCAGCACGCCGGAGGCGCCACCCGTGTGGCCCGCGAAGTACCCCGCATAGACGTTGACGAGGATCAGGGGGCCGGGCGTCGCCTCGGCAATCGCGAGGCCGTTCAGCATCTGGGTCGCGTCGAGCCAGCCATAGGTTTCGACCGCACGGTCGGCAACGTAGGGGAGCAGCGCGTAGGCCCCGCCGAAGCTGACGAAGGCGGCGGACAGGAAGAGCTCCGCCACGCCGTTGAACGGATCCGCGCCGAAGCTCATGCGGATCAGCAGGTAGACGGCCAGCACAAGGGCGACGCTCACCCCGACGATGCGCGCGATCTGCCCGCGGGCGGGCGGTGCGTCGGGCACGTCCGGGTCGGGCGCGCGGGGCAGCAGGAAGCCTGCGGCGGCTGCCAGAGCCACGACGAGCGGGAAGGGTAGGCCGAGCAGGGCCAATGCCACGAAGGCCGCCACCGCCAGCGCCCAGGCCCTTGGACCCGTCAGCGAGCGGCCAGCGAGCGCCAGCACCGCCTTGCCGACGATCACCAGCACCGCTGGCTGGATGCCGTAGAAGATCGCGGCGACGATGCCGGTGTCCCCGCGTGTCGCCGCGATCCAGGCGAGGACGATCATCAGCGCCGCCCCGGGCAGGATGAAGGCGAGGCCCGCCGCGATCCCGCCCGCGATGCCATGCAGCCGCCAGCCGAGCCAGGTGGCGAGCTGCTGCGCCTCCGGCCCCGGCAACAGCATCGCGACGTTGAGCCCGCGCTGGAAGGCCGCAGGCTCTACCCAGCCGCGGCGGGTCACGATCTCCTCCTGCATCAGGGCGATCTGGCCGGCGGGGCCGCCGAAGGACAGGAGGCCGATCTTGAGGTAGAGCGGCAGGGCGTCGGACAGGCGGGGGGTCATGGGGCGGCCTCCACGAGCGGTCTTCGAGGGGAGATGGGGCGCCTAGCTGTGCGGTCACGCCGGGATATCTGGGCGACTCCGAAAGCTTTCATGGGGCGCGCCTCGCGCCCGCAGTGACAAGGGCTTCGTAGCCGCCCTCAACATAAGCCGCGTCGATGCGGTGCAGGCGGGCAAGGGCGCAGGCGTAGCGGCTGACCTCATGCCCGTGGACGCAGAAGAAGATCACGGGCACGGCCGCCTCGATCAGCGGGTGGTCGTGGTCGAGCCGAAACGGATCGATCCAGCGTGTGCCCGCGATGTCGGGCGCGCCATCGCGGGCGGTGGCCTTGCGCACGTCGATCAGCGGACGCGGGTCGCTCAGCGCCTCGGACGCTTCAATGGCAGGAAGATACGGGTCGGTCACAGGCAGGGCTCCCTCTCTCGTCAGGGTCGCGCGATGCTTGGGCCGATCGTGGCCTGACATCCGGGAGATCGCCTGGTCCCGTCACTTGCGTTATAGGCTGATGCGCGATTTCCGTGAAGCTCTCGTGACAGGAGGTGCCCCATGCGCATCGATCACCTCGTCTTCGCTGCCCGGTCCCTCGAGGAGGGACGGGCCTGGATGGAGGCGCGGCTGGGCGTCGCCGCGGGCGGCGGTGGGGCGCATCCGCTGATGGGCACGCACAACGCGCTCTGGTCGCTGGGCGACTGCTACATGGAGGTGATCGCGGTGGATCCGGACGCAGAGGCGCCGCGGCCGCGGTGGTTCGGGCTCGATGGGGCTGAGATGCGGGCGCGGCTTGCGGACGGGCCGAAGCTCGTCACCTGGCAGGTCCGCTCGCGCGACATCGATCGGCTGGTGGCGCGCAATCCGATGGACCTTGGCGAGGTGTTGAAGGTCACGCGCGATGCGCTGCACTGGCGGCTGACGGTGCGCCCGGACGGCTTGATGCCGGGGCGAGGCACGGTGCCCGTCGTGATCGACTGGCCCGACGGGGTGACGACGCCGGAGGAGAGCCTGCCGGACGTGGGCCTCCGCCTGTTGAAGCTCGACGTGACCACCGGGGCGGAAGAGCGCGCCGCGATCGCGGATCTGGGTGCGGACGGCCTGATCTACCTTCATGACGGCGCGCCTGCGCTCGCCGCGGAGATCGAGACGCCGGGCGGGATCGTTCGCTTTGGTTAGGCGAAGGCCAGGATGTTGTTGCGGATCACGATCTCCAGCGCGTAGAGGCCGAAGATGAAGATCAGCGGCGCGAGGTCGAGCCCGCCGGTGTTCGGCAGCACCCGCCGGATCGGGCCGTAGATCGGCTCCAGCAGGCGGTTCAGCCCCGACCAGATCTGGTAGACCAGCGGCTGGCTCATGTTGAGCACGTTGAAGGTGATCAGCCAGCTCATGATGATGTGGATCAGCACGATCCAGAACGCGATGTCGATGGCGAGCAGCAGAATATCGGCGATCGAGTTCATGAAGGCGGCCTCTCGGGGAAGGTGACACGGCGTCAGAGGTAGTCGGATGCCCCCAAAGCTGCAAGAGTGCGCGAAAAAACCGGGGATTTTCCATGTATCCGTTCCTCCGCCTCGCCTGGCAGACGGTTCGCGCCGCCCGCCAGCAGCCTCTGCCGCTCGACGGTGTCCATGTGTCGCAGCACATCTGCTGGCCCTGGGACACCGACATGTTCGGGGAGATGAACAACGGCCGCGTGCTGACGATCTTCGACCTGGGGCGGATCCCGACGGCCCAGCGCACCGGGTTGCTCGCGGCCCTGCGGCGAAGGGGCTGGGGACTGACCATGGCGGGCGCGAGCGTGCGCTACCGCCAGCGCATCCTGACCTTCAAGCGCTACGAGATGCATACCCGCTGCATCGGGCATGACGGGCGGTTCTTCTACTTACAGCAGTCGATGTGGCGCGAGGGCGACTGCCACGCCTCGATCCTCTACCGCGCCGCGGTGACCGGCGCGCGGCGGATGGTCCCGGTCGAGGAGGTGCTGGAGGAGATGGGCGCCACCGGCTGGGGCCCGGCGCTGCCCGGCTGGGTGGATGCCTGGTCGGCGGCGGAGGCGCAGCGGGTCTGGCCGCCGGAGGTCTGAGGGCAGCGGGGCAGACGCGGTTTCGCGCTGCCGCGCGAGGATATTTCGGCAAGCTGGAAGAGGGGGCGGTTTTCGCGACGGGAGCGGCTTGCCTTGGTGCGGCCCGGCATGCCTGATGGCTTCGATGGATCATGGAGGCGCGGATGACGGTGGCGACGGCAGGGCGCGGGCAGCGCAGGGGCGTGATCGCCTGGATGTTCGCCGACTGGGCCGGGCAGCCGTTCCACACGCTCTGCGTCACCTTCGTCTTCGCGCCCTGGTTCGTGGAGTACGGGCTGGGGGGCGGCGATGAAGGGCAGGCGGCCTGGGGCTACATGACCGCGCTGGCCGGGATCGCGATCGCGGTGCTCGCGCCTGTGCTCGGGGCGATGGCCGACGTGTCGGGGCCGCGCAAGCCGTGGATCGCGGGGCTCTCCCTGATCCATGTCGCGGCCGTCGCGGCGCTCTGGTTCGCGGTGCCGGACATGGAGGCGCCCTTCGTGATCTTCGTGGCCTTCGCCGTGGCGCTGGTGACGACGGAGCTCGCCTTCATCTTTCTCAACGCGATGCTCCCCGATCTCGGCCCGCCCGAGCGGATCGGGCGGATCTCCGGCGGTGGCTGGGCGATGGGCTATGTCGGCGGGCTGGTGAGCCTGGTGCTGGTCCTCGGTTTCATGGTCGCCGATCCGGAGACGGGGCTGACCCAGCTCGGCGCGGAGCCGATCCTGGGCCTCGACGCGACCGCGGGGGAGGGGAGCCGGGCCTCGGGTCCGGTCTCGGCCATCTGGTATGTCGTCTTCATCCTGCCTCTGTTCCTGCTGACGCCCGATATCGGGCGGCGCGCACCCGGTGCGTCGGCGCGCGAGGGGCTGGCGGCCCTCGCGCGGACGTTGCGGCGGTTGCCGTCGCGGCCGTCGCTGCTGCGGTTCCTGCTCTCCTCCATGCTCTACCGCGACGGGCTCGCCGCGCTCTATGCCTTTGCCGGGATCTATGCGGTGGGGGTACTGGGGGTAAGCATCGTGCAGCTCGGCATCTTCGGGATCCTCGGGGCCGTCACCGGTACGGCGGGGGCGCTGCTCGGCGGCTGGCTCGATGATCGGTTGGGGCCGAAGCCGGTGGTGATGTTCTGCGTGCTGTCGCTCGCCACTTTGTCGGCCTGCCTCCTACTGATGACCGAGCGCTCGGTGCTGGGCATTCCCTTGGAGGAGGGCTCGACGCTGCCCGTCACGCTCTTCTTCGCGCTGGGGGCGGCGATCGGTGCGGCTGGCGGTGCGCTTTCCGCCGCGTCCCGCTCGCTGATGGTGCGGCAGGCTGGGGCGGCGCGGGAGATGACGCGTGCCTTCGGCCTCTACGGTCTGGCGGGGAAGGCTACGGCGTTCGTCGGCTTCCTGCTGATCGGGCTGGTGACCGACCTCACGGGCTCCCAGCGTCTGGGCGTCACTCCCGTCGTGGCCCTGTTCCTCGGCGGGGCACTGCTGCTAGTCTTCGTCAAACCCCAGGGAGATTCTGACCGTGCGTAGAGTATTCGCGCTTGCCGTGTGCGCCATCCTCACCGCCATGCCGGCCTTGCCGCAGGCCGCCAAGCAGCTCTTCGGCGCGATGCCGGGGCCTTCGCCCCAGGCGCCGGAGCCTTTCGGCTCCTATTCGCGCGGTTGCGTGGCCGGGGCCGTCGAGCTGCCGGAGACCGGTCCGACCTGGCAGGCCATGCGCCTGAGCCGCAACCGCAACTGGGGCCATCCGGACACCATCGCCTTCCTTGAGCGGCTGAGCCGCGCTGCGGTGACCGAGGCCGGGTGGAACGGCCTCTATATCGGGGACATTTCTCAGCCGCGCGGCGGGCCGATGCTGACGGGCCATGCGAGCCACCAGTCGGGACTGGATGCGGATATCTGGATGCTGCCGCCCGGGCGGCTCGACCTCACGGTGCAGGAGCGGGAGGAACTGAGCTCGATCTCCGTCCGGACCGAGGACCAGCGCAACATCAATGGCAACTGGACGCCCGGCCACATGGCAGTGCTGCGCGCGGCGGCCGAGGATCCGGCGGTCGCCCGCATTTTCGTCGCGGCGGCGGTGAAGCAGGAGATGTGCCGGGCGGCCACCGGCGACCGGAGCTGGCTGCGCAAGGTTCGGCCCTGGTGGGGCCACAACTTCCACTTCCACGTGCGTCTCAACTGCCCGGAAGGCGCTACGTTCTGCGAGGATCAGGCGCCGATCCCGGCAGGCACGGGTTGTGACGAGACGCTGGCCTGGTGGACCTCGGACGAGGCCCTGATCCCCGATCCGAACGCCCCGCCGCCCGAGCCGCGTCCCGACCTGACGCTCGCCCAGCTTCCCGCGCAATGCAGCCAGGTGCTGACGGCGCAATGAAGCTGCGGACCTTGTGCCTGCTCGCGCTGGCGGGATGCGTGCCCGTCGGCGTGGCCGCCGATGCGCCGCGTCGGGTGGCGCAGCTCGACTGGACCGAGACCTTCGAACGTTTCGGCGGCCTGTCGGGGCTGATGCTGTCGCCGGACGGGACCGAGCTGATCGCGGTCGGCGACCGGGGCCGGGTGTTCCTCGGTCGCGTGACGCGGGACGCGGACGGCCATCCGACTGCGGTCGAGATGCTCGAGGAAAGCTGGCTGAAGGGTCCCGACGGTCGCCGCCTGCGGGGGCGGCACCGCGATGCGGAGGGGCTCGCCCCGGCGTCGGAGGGCGGGTTCTACGTCTCCTTCGAGCGTGAGCATCGCATCGACCTCTACGCGGAGCGCGCGGCGCTGCCCGACACCGTGGAGGCGCCCGATGATTTTGCCACCCTGCAGGAGAACTCGGGACTGGAGGCGCTGGCGAGCGGTCCCGACGGGACGCTCTACGCAATCCCCGAGCGATCGGGCGAGCTCGACCGGCCGTTCCCGGTCTACCGACGCACGGCCGAGGGCTGGGACACTGCGCTTGCGGTGCCGCGGCGCGGCGGTTTCCTGGTCACCGGCGCCGATCTCGGTCCCGACGGGCGGTTCTACGTGCTGGAGCGCAGCGTCGGCCTTCTTGGCCTCAGCGTCCGCGTGCGCAGCTTCGCGATAGGCGAGGGACTGGAGGATGAGCGCATCGCGCTGCCGCCCACCGGTACGGTCGACAATGCCGAGGGCATCGATGTCTGGCGTGATCCGGCCGGGCGGCTGCGGATGACGCTGATCTCGGATGACAACTTCTCCTTCATCCAGCAAACGCTCCTCACGGAGTACATCCTGCCCGAGTAGCGTCGCGTCGCGGGTCTTCGGGAGCCCGCGCGATTGCGCCGGGGGGCGGGGCCGTGTAGAGCCCCACGCAAACTCGCAACGGGAGACCCGCCATGACCGCCGATCTGGAACGCGCCATCGAAACCGCCTGGGAGAGCCGGGACACGATCTCCTCCACCACCGGCGGCGAGGTGCGCGAGGCGGTCGAGGCGACGCTCGCGGCGCTGGACGGCGGCGGGCTGCGGGTGGCGGAGCCGCAGGACGGCGGCTGGCACGTGAACCAGTGGGCGAAGAAGGCGGTACTGCTGAGCTTCCGCCTCAACGACATGGAGGTCGTGCCGGGTGGGCCGGGGGCGGCGACCTGGTGGGACAAGGTGCCCTCCAAGTTCGAGGGCTGGGGCGACAACCAGTGGCGCGAGGCGGGCTTTCGCGCCGTGCCGAACTGCGTCGTGCGCCGCTCCGCCTTCATCGGGAAGGGCGTGGTGCTGATGCCCTCCTTCGTCAATCTCGGCGCCTACGTGGACGAGGGCACCATGGTCGACACCTGGGCGACCGTGGGCTCCTGCGCGCAGATCGGCAAGAACGTACACCTCTCGGGCGGCGTCGGCATCGGTGGCGTGCTGGAGCCGATGCAGGCCGGCCCCACGATCATCGAGGACAACTGCTTCATCGGCGCCCGATCCGAAGTGGTCGAAGGCGTCGTGGTGCGTGAGGGCTCGGTCCTCGGCATGGGCGTCTATATCGGCCAGTCCACCAAGATCGTGGACCGCGAGAGCGGCGAAGTCATGTACGGCGAAGTGCCGCCCTATTCGGTGGTGGTCTCGGGCTCGATGCCTTCGAAGAACGGTGTGCATCTCTACTGTGCGGTGATCGTGAAGCGGGTGGATGAGAAGACCCGCTCCAAGACCGGCGTCAACGAGCTGTTGCGCGACTGAGACTTGCGTATTTGGAGAGAGTGATGGGCAAGAGCGCGCGCCAGCAGCAGGTCTACACGCTTCTCGTCGAGGTGGGGCGGTCGGAGGGGGATGACCTGCCCGACAGCGCGACCGGCGGGGCGTTGATGCTCTATTCCTCCGGCGTCGATGAGTCCGAGGCAGTGCGGGAGGCGGTGGCGATCCTCAAGCAGGCGGGGCTCGCACCGCTCGATGTGACGGGCTACGGCACCGCGGAGGACCGGGTGGCCGAGGGGCATGAGATCGGGGCGGAGGAGCGGGCGCTCATGCAGCGGGCGCTCGATGAGAATGCCGTCGTGATCGCGCAGATGACCCCTTACTTCGACTGAGCCGCGCCCTATCGTGCCTTCGAAACGGGAGGATGCGATGGGCAAGCGGGTTCTGTTCACCGGCGGATCGGGCAAGGCGGGGCGGCATGTGGTGCCGTGGCTGCGGGATGCGGGGCACCATGTGGTCAACGCCGATCTGGTGCCGCTGGGCGCCGAGGGGGTGGACGACCTCCACGCCGATATCACGGACAGCGGACAGGTCTTCGCGGCGCTGACCCAGCACGCCAATCTCGGCGAGCTGGAGGCAGGCGCGCCGCAGCCCTTCGACGCGGTCGTTCATTTCGCAGCCGTGCCGCGCATCCTGCTGCGCTCGGACGCGGAGACCTACCGCATCAACACCATCGGCACCTACAACGTCATCGAGGCGGCGACAAAGCTCGGCATCCGCAAGGTCGTCATCGCCTCGTCCGAGACCGTCTACGGAACCTGCTTCGCCATGGGCGACAAGCCGCCCGCGCGGCTGCCCGTCACCGAGGAGATGGAGGTCGTGCCCGAGGACAGCTACGCCATGTCCAAGGTCGTTAACGAGGTCACAGCGCGCAGTTTCCAGGCGCGCACGGGCGCCGACATCTACGCCCTGCGGATCGGCAACGTGATCGAGCCGCATGAATACGATCTCTTCCCCGGCTTCTTCGCCGATCCGCAGGTCCGCAAGCGCAACATCTTCAACTATGTCGATGCCCGCGATCTCGGCCAGATCGTGCATCGGTGTATCGAGACCGACGGCCTAGGTTTCCAGATCTTCAACGCCGCGAACGACACCAACTCCGTCGACCGTCCGGCGCGGGAACTGGCGGAGACGTACTTCCCCGGCGTGCCGCTCGACCCCGTGGACGAGCACGAGGCGCTCTATTCCAACCGCAAGGTGCGCGAGATGCTCGGCTTCGTTGAAGAGCATGACTGGCGCCGCTATGTCGATGCGGGCACCGCACGGGAATGACATCATGAAAAAGCGACTTCTGGGCACCTCGGACCTCGAGGTGAGCGAGATCTGCCTCGGCTCCATGACCTGGGGCACGCAGAACACCGAAGCGGAGGGCCACGCGCAGATCGACCGCGCGCTGGAGCGCGGCGTGAACTTCATCGACACGGCCGAGATGTATCCCACGACCCCGCTCAGCGCGGAGACCTGCGGGCGGACCGAGGAGATCATCGGGACCTGGGTGAAGAAGCGGGGCAACGCGGATGGCGTGATCCTCGCCACCAAGGTCGTCGGCAGCAATTTCGGCTTCATCCGCGACGGCGGCCCGATCACGCCGGAGATTATCGAAACCGCGCTCGACGGCTCGCTGAAGCGGCTGAACGTGGAGACCATCGACCTCTACCAGCTCCACTGGCCCAACCGCGGCCATTTCCACTTCCGCCGCCAGTGGGAGTACGATCCGTCGGGGCAGGAGCGGCAGGCGACGGTCGACGATCTGAAACGCACGCTGGAGGCGCTGTCGAAGGAGGTCGAGCGCGGGCGCATCCGGCATATCGGCGTCTCCAACGACACCTCCTGGGGCATTATGAAGATGCTGGAGATCGCCGAGGCTGAGGGCTTCCCGCGTGTCGCGTCGGCTCAGAACGAGTACTCGCTCATGTACCGGCACTACGATCTCGACCTTGCGGAGCTCGGCCATCACGAGCGGGTCGGGCTGCTCGCCTATTCGTCGCTGGCGGCGGGCCTGCTCACCGGCAAGTATTCGGGCGACGTGGTCGTGCCGGGCTCGCGCCGCGACGTGTCCTCGCCGGAGCTGGGCGGGCGGGTCAATCCGGTCTCGCTGGAGGCGGCCGACGCCTATGCGGCGCTTGCCCGTGACCATGGAATCGACCCCGCGACCATGGCGCTCGCCTTCTGTCTGACGCGACCCTTCATGGCGTCCGTCATCATTGGGGCGACCTCACTGGAACAGCTCGACGTGTGTCTCGATGCCGCCGAGACGGAGCTGAGCGCGGAGGTGATGGAGGGGATCGGCGCGCTCCACCGCCGCTATCCGATCCCCTATTGAGCCTCGCGATCCGGGTGGCGACGGCGGCGGACGCTCCGGCTCTCGCGACGCTGAACCGCGACGTGCAGGCGCTGCACGCCGCGGCGCATCCGCAGTGGTTCAGCCCGCTCGATGAGCCGGCGGTGATGGAGGCTTGGTTCGCTGAGGCGCTGGAGAAGCCCGATCAGGCCGCGCTGATCGCGGAGCGGGAGGGGCGGGCGATCGGCTACCTGCTCCACGAGCTCATCACGCGGGAGCCCGGGCCGATCCACGCCGCCTATCGCTATGCCATGATCCATCACGTTGCGGTGGCGGAGCAGGCGCGTCGGCAGGGCGTGGCGCTCGCGCTGATCGACGCGCTCAGAGCCCGGCTGCGCGAGGCCCAGGTCACCGAACTGCGCGTTGTCCACTTCACGTTCAACGACGCCTCGGCCAGGCTGATGCAGCGCGCCGGGCTGGAGCCGATCCATGTCACCGTGTCCGGTCCCGTCTGACCGCGGCCGGAGCGAGCGGAGGAGAAGATGCGCGAGATCCTGACCGTCACCCTCAACCCGACGCTGGACGTGTCCGCCTCCACGCCGCTGGTAGCACCCCATCTGAAGCTGCGCTGCGCCGATGAACGGCTCGATCCAGGTGGTGGCGGGATCAATGTGAGCCGCGCAGTGGCCCGGCTGGGCGGTGCCTCGACGGCCTTCGCGGCGCTCGCAGGCGTCACCGGCGATCTCGCCGCCGCGATGCTGGAGGGGGAGGGGATCGGCGTCGCGCGTTTCGCCGGGCCGGGCCTCACCCGCCAGTCCTTCGCGGTGACCGAGGCGCAGAGCGGGCAGCAATACCGCTTCGTCATGGCCGGGCCGCAATGGTCGGAGGGCGACGTCGCCGCGATGCTCGACGCGCTGGGGCAGGCGATCTCGGCCGACGCGATGGTCGTCCTCTCCGGCAGCCTGCCGCCCGGTGTGGCGCCCGAGGTGCAGGGTCGGATCGGCGCGCTGGCCCGCGCGCAGGGCGGCCGCTTCCTGCTCGATACCTCCGGCCCCGCGCTCAGCGCCGCGGCCGCGGGCATGCCCGGCGGCCCCGTCGATGTGCTCCGCATGGACCGGGCGGAGGCGGAGGAACTGGCGGGCCGCTCCTTCGACACGCCCGAGGCGCTGGCGCTCTTCGGCCGGGTTCTCCTGCGCGCCGGTGTCGCCGACCACCTCGTCATGGCGCTCGGCGCCGAGGGCAATGTCGGCGTCTGGGCCGAGGGCGCCGTCCATTGCCGACCGCCGGTGGTAAAGGTTGTCAGCGCCGTGGGTGCGGGCGACAGCCTGATGGGCGCGCTGACCCTCGCGCTCGCGCAGGGCGAGAGCCTCGCGGACGCCGTCCGCCTCGGTACCGCCGCCGCCGCGGCCGCCGTCACGACACCGGCGACGGAGCTCTTCGACGGCGCGACCGCCCGCCGCCTCGCAGCCGAAGTCACCGTGACGCCCCTCGATCTGCCACCGCTCTGAGACCATCGATGATGGACAACGGCGCGTCTCTGCGTCACATCAGGTCCACTCCGCGCGGGAACGAACATGCAGGCCATCTTCCTCGACCTCGACGGCACCCTCGTCGACCCTTCCGAAGGCTACTTCGCGGCCCTCGGCCACGCCTTGCGCCAGCAGGGCGGTGAGGTGCCGCCTGTGGCCGAGCTCGGCTGGACCGTCGGCCCCCCGATCTGGGAGGTGCTGGAGGTTCTGCTCGGCACCACCGCCGATATCGGCGAGGCGGTCACGGATTTCTTCGCCGCCTATATGGCCGGAGGGGTGGAGGAGGCCGAGGTGCAGGACGATGTCGGCGTGATGCTCGACGACCTGCGCGACCTCGAGGTGGCGATCTACCTCACTTCCGTCTTGCCGACACCCGTGGCCGAACGGCAGGCGGAGGTCCTGGGCCTCGACGCCCATGTCGACCGGATCTTCGGGGCGGAGATCTCGGGCAAGAACGCGGACAAGACCGCGCTTTACGCCCATGTGCTCGCCGAGACCGGGCACGACCCCGCGCTCTGCATCGTGCTCGGCGACCGGCGGCACGATATCGAGGGCGCGCGCAACAACGACATTCCCACGATCGGCGCGCTCTGGGGCTTCGCCGAGGAGGGGGAGCTGCACACGGCCGAGGCTGACGGCCTTGCCGGCGCGCCCGCCGAAGTGCCGGAGATCGCGGCCGACCTGATGGGAATAGAGCTATGACGATCCGCACCGCACGCGCCGACGAACTGCCGATGATCCTCGACTGGGCCGCGGCCGAGGGCTGGAACCCGGGGCGCGACGACGCGGCGGCGTTCATGGCCGCCGACCCCGAGGGCTTTTTCGTTAACGAGGTGGACGGGAAACCGGTCGCCGCGATCAGCGTGGTGAACCACTGCGACGCGCTCGCCTTTCTGGGCCTCTACCTCTGCCTGCCGGACTATCGCGGGCAGGGCCATGGCTGGGCAGTCTGGCAAGCGGCGCTGGAGCATGCCGCCGGGCGCACGGTCGGCCTCGACGGCGTCCCGGCGCAGCAGGAGAACTACGCCCGCTCCGGCTTCGTGAAGATGGGGCGGACGGTGCGCTTCGCCGCCGAGGCCATGCCGCGCACGCAGGAGGGCGTAGGGCCGGGTGATCCGGCTGCGCTGGAGGCTCTGGACGAAGCGGTGAATGGTGCCGCCCGCCCGCGCTTCGCGACTGCATGGTTCAGCGATACGGAGCACCGCCGGACGCTGACCGCCGGGCCCGACACCCTCGTCACGATCCGGCGCTGTGGGACCGGCGCGAAGATCGGGCCTCTCATCGCGCCCGACGCCGCAACCGCTCTGAGGTTGGTTGAAGCAGCGGCCGCAAGCCTCGGAGAAACAGAAATCTTCGTCGATATCCCCGACGCCAACCCGGCGGGTGCGGAGCTCGCGGCTCTCCTGAACGCCGCGCCCGTCTTCGAGACCGCCCGCATGTATCGTGGCACACCGCCCGCCACCGACCACGCCCGCCTGTTCGGGATCGCCACCATGGAGCTGGGATGACCACCGACCCCGTCGCGCTGACGCAGGACCTGATCCGCTGCCCCTCCGTCACGCCCCAGGAAGGCGGCGCGATCGTTCTCCTCGACCGGCTGCTGTCGGAGGCCGGGTTCAACACCACGCGCGTGGACCGCAATGGCATCGCCAACCTCTTCGCCCGCTGGGGTGAGGGGAAGAACGGCCGGACGTTCGGTTTCAACGGGCATACGGACGTGGTCCCCGTGGGCAACCCGGATGACTGGACCCACGACCCGTTCGGGGCCGAGATCGTGGACGGCACCCTCTACGGGCGCGGTGCCTGCGACATGAAATCCGGCGTCGCGGCCTTTGCCGCCGCCGCCATCGACTTCGTCCGCGATACCCCGCCCGACGGCTCCGTCGTGCTGGCGATCACCGGCGACGAGGAGGGCGACGGCGTGGACGGCACCGCCGCGATCCTAGACTGGATGGCCGAACAGGGCGAGCGCATGGACCACTGCCTCGTCGGTGAGCCCACCTGCCCGGAGCGGATGGGCGAGATGATGAAGATCGGGCGCCGCGGCTCCATGACTGCCTTCATCACGGCCACGGGGCGGCAGGGCCATTCGGCCTATCCGCACCGCGCGCTCAACCCGCTGCCCGGCCTCGTGCGCCTGCTCGACAAGCTCGCCCAAGCCGAGCTCGACACCGGCACCGAGCACTTCGACGCCTCCACCCTCGCGATCACCACGATCGATGTCGGCAATCCGGCGAACAACGTGATCCCCCGGCAGGGCCGCGCGACCGTCAACATCCGCTTCAACGACGCGCATACCGGCGCGGGCCTCTCCGACTGGCTGCAACGCGAGGCGCAGCAGATGAGCCGGGAGACCGGGATCGCCTTCGACCTGCGGATCCAGATCTCGGGCGAGAGCTTCATCACGCCGCCCGGCGAGCTCTCCGACCTCATCGGGCGCGCGGTGGAGGCTGAGACGGGCCTCGCCCCCGAGCTCTCAACGACGGGTGGCACCTCCGACGCCCGCTTCGTGAAGGACCACTGCCCGGTCGTCGAGTTCGGCCTCGTCGGCCAGTCCATGCACCAGGTGGACGAACATGTCCGCGTCGAGCACATCCACCAGCTCAAGGCGATCTACATGCGCATCCTGAGCGGCTATTTCGCGACGGGCGGCACGTGACCGGACCGCAAATCACGGTCACGTTCGATTACCGGGACGTATCGGACGAGGACAACGTCTTCGGCCTCCAGCAGCTCGACGCGGCCCTGACCGAGACGATGACGCGCCACGGCGGTCGGTCGCTGGTGTCCATCCTGTTAACCGCCGTCACCCTCGCGGCCGCGTTGGTTGCTCTCTATGCCGCAGCCGAGCTCTGGCTGTGGAGCAGCGAGATCCCGGCCGTGCATCAGCTCGTTGCACTCGTCGCAGCGGGGACGATCCTTGCCATGATCGTCCTAGTGCCGGTGCTGAGCGCCATGCGGATGTCGTGGATCGACATCTGGCATCGCCACGCGCTCGACCTGAGCGAAACGTATGGAGGCGCACGCACCGTGACCATCGGGCCGGAGGGCGCGACCCTGCGCGGCGCGATCGACGGTGTCACGCAAGGCTGGGTCCTCTTCAAGGGTCTGCACCGACGCGATGCGTCGGTGGTCCTCGTGTTCCAGGCGATCGCCATCGCGATCCCTCTGTCGAAGCTCCCGATTTCGGTCGACGAGCTGGAGGCGCGTGTCGCGCGATGGTCTGAAGCCCCTAGGACGCGGCACCCAGGGCCATGGAGTTGAAGTCCCCGGCGTTCAGCATCTCGTCGAGCGCGAGCTGCATGTCCTCGTCCCCGACCTCCTTGGTATCGCGAAGCAGGGCGAACTGAGCCATGCGCCGCGCAAGCTCCCGGATGAAGGCGGCGGAGACGCTGTCCGTTCGGCGGACGCAGGCCTCCACGATGCTCTCCGGCAGTGTCATGCGCTCGCTGTAGAGCCGCAGCAGGCGGGCCCGGCATTCCGCATCGGGCAGCGGGATCTCGATCGCCTGATCGATGCGACCGGGGCGGTCGCGCACCGCCGCCTCCAGCGTCTCGGGACGGTTGGTCGTCAGGATGAAGAGGATCTCCGCATCCTCCGTCAGGCCATCCATGTGGTTGAGCAGGCTGTTGAGCAGCACCTGCGAGCAGTCTCCGTCCCGCTCCTCGCGCGCGCGAGCCAGCAGATCGGCATCCTCAATGACCACGATGGCCGGTTGCAGGGCGCGGGCGACCATCATGACTTGGTTGAAGTACGCGACCTGCTCTGCCGTCACCAACAGTGCCGTATGTCCCGCCATCTGGAACAGCAGATAGCGGATGAAATGCGTCTTCCCGGTCCCCGGCGGACCGTAGAGCAGCAGCCCGCGTTTCGTGGAAAAACCGTGCTCCTTCAGCGCGGCCCGCGTCTCGACGAAACGGAAGACGGTGCGTTGCAACGCCTCCAGCGTCGGCCGTGGCAGGATCACATCCTCCAGCGAGACCGTGGGCAACTGGTGGACCTGCAGCGCGCCGAGACCGCCCATGTACGAGCGCTGCGTGGTGAAGGAGAGCGTGCGTCCCGCATAGACCGAGCGTTCGGTCAGCGACTTCGCCATTATGCCGAGCAGTCGCTGCGCCGCATCACGCCCGCCGCCGGCCTCGCTCATGACCACCTCGACCCGCACGCCGGGATCGTCGTAAGGCCGCTCCGCCTGGGAGACGAGAAGGGCCACAGGGGCGTCGCGATGGGTGAAGAACCAGATGCCGGAGACGATGCACCGGCCCGGCGTCTCGTCCCCGATATCGATGTCCTGGTACTCGGCAGGGACGACGATCGGCGGTTCGCGCCGCTCGCTGATCAGCGCGCTGAATTTCAGCGGGCGATAGTTCAGGGCGCTGACGCCGACGAAATCGACGTCGGTTGCTTCGGCCTCAAGCAGGTCGGCGATCGCCGTTTCGAGGTCCGGCCGCGCGGTCGTCGGAAACACTCGACCCATCGTGGTGAGGTCCCGGGTCCGGAGGCCCGCAAAGTGCTTGGTGATGCGGTCGACGACCCGCTCTTCGAAATCAACTGTCGGTCCGCCATCGGCCATGACCGTTCCTCCGCTTCAGATTGCCCCACGCAAGCGGCCTTCGCGCCCGCAGCATGGCCAGTCAGACGGTTCCGTGGGCGATCGTCAACACATTGATAGCATTTGAAATATCTTCCCGCCCGGTATGGCAGAATGCCGACCATCTGCTGTCCTCGCGTGATCTGACGGATCACATTTTTTGATTCACGTGCTGCTGGACAGGGCGGCGGATGCCGCGTCTCATTCCATGAGCAAAGGAGAACCGCCCATGTCGCTCGCCTTCGGACAGACCGTGCTAGCCATTCCCGGCCCCAGCCCCGCGCCGGAGCGGGTGCAGCGGGCGATGCACCGGGGCTCGCCCAACATCTACGAGGGCGAGTTGGTGGACATGATGCCCGGCCTCGTCGCGGACCTCAGGACGGTGGCGCGGACGGAGCACGACGTCTCCTTCTACATCGCCAACGGGCATGGCGCGTGGGAGGCGGCGCTCTGCAACGTGCTCTCCCGCGGCGACCACGTGCTGGTGCTCGCGACGGGCCGGTTCGCGCAAGGCTGGCGCGAGATGGCGGAGAAACTGGGCGTGACCACCGACATGATCGACTTCGGCCCCCGCGCGCCGATCGATGTGGAGCAGGTGGTCGAGGCCCTGAAGGCCGATGACGGTCGGATCAAGGCGGTGCTCTGCGTGCAAACCGACACCGCGTCCTCCGTGCGCAACGACATCGCAGCGCTCGGGCGGGCGATCCGCGCGACGGGGCACGAGGCGCTTTTCATGGTCGACTGCATCGCCTCGCTCGGCTGTGAGCCGTTCGAGATGGATGCCTGGAATGTCGACGTGATGGTCACCGGCTGCCAGAAGGGCCTGATGACGCCCGCCGGCGTAAGCTTCGTCTATCACGGGCCGCGGGCCTGGGCGGCGTGGGAGCACGCCGATCTGCGCTCCGGCTACTGGGACTGGGAGCGGCGGGCGCGGCCCGAACTCTTCTACCAGCGCTTCGCGGGAACTGCGCCGACCCATCACCTCTACGGCCTGCGCGAGGCGCTGGACATGCTGGTGCACGAGGAGGGTGTCGAGAATGCCTGGGCGCGCCACGCGACATTGGCCGAGGCGGTCTGGAACGCGGCGGAGGCCTGGGCGGAGGGCGGTGTCGTCGTGCCCAATGTCGTGGACCGCGCGCACCGCTCGATCGCCGTCACGACATTCCGGATCGAAGGCGGGCAGGCGCAGCCGTTGCGCCAGTGGTGCGAGCATCAGATGGGGGTCACGCTGGGCGTCGGCCTCGCGCTCGACATGAACTCCAACGTGGGGGCGGAGCTCTTCCGCATCGGCCATATGGGCCACCTGAGCCCGCATTCGCTGCTGGGCACGTTGGCGGTGGTGGATGCGGGGCTGAAGGCGCTCGGCCTGCCGCACGGGTCCGGAGCGCTGGACGCCGCGATTTCCGGGATCGTCGAGGCTAGCCGTCCGGCGCAGGCGCGGACGGCGTGAGGTCGAGCAACTCTGGGTGCGGTTGATTTGCTGAGAGCTGGGCGAGCTGAATAGCTGGCCCAATACTTTAGCTCTCCTCGCTAACCGTCTGAAATCGAATAGCCTATCGCCGTCCCAGCGTCACACGCCAGTCCCGCCAGCCCTCCACCGTTTCGCCGAGCGGGCGCAGCGGTGGGATGGTGCCGCCGATCTCCAGCGGTGCCCCGGTCCGCAGGTCCGCCTCGACGGGCTGCGAGGGGGCATGGCGCCAGACCGGCAGCGGCAGCGAGATGCCCTCGGGCTGCGCGCTCACCCAGTTCGCGACGATGTCGCTCATCAGGCCGAGGTCGTCATGGACCAGCGGCAGGTTCGGCAGGTGGCGGTAGTTGCCGCCGCCGCCCGCGCGGTAGCTGCTGACAACGACCACGAACCGCTCTTCGTCACGCACCGGGCGACCGTCACGCATCAGGTTGCGCACCCGCCGCGCCGTGGGATCCAGCAGCATCCCGCCCACGTCGAAGCGCGGCGGCTGCGTCGCGTCGATCTCGTAGCTGAGCCCCGAGAGCGAGTCGAAGTTGTAGCCCGGCACGTCCGGCTGCAGCAGGCGGCGGGTGGGGCCGGTGGCACTCAAGGTCTCGAAATGGATGGCCGCCATCTCCAGCCAGTCCACGACGTCTCGCCCGGTCGCCGAAATCGCGACCATCCGGTTGGGATAGGGGCAGAGGTCAGCCACATCGCCGCGCGTCAGCGTCCCCGCCCGGATGCGGGTGAAGGCCTGCGGTCCCGACCGGCCTCCGGTGCGGAAGGGGGAGGCGGCTGCGATCACCGGCGTGTCGGTGGCGAGCGCTGCCTTGCCCGCCGCCTCGAACGCCGCGCGCATCACGCGCACCGCGGCACTGTCGGCAAGGGCCGCCAGCGTGGTGTCGAGCGGGACCGAGGTCCGGCCGAGCGGTTCGGACAGCCGGTCGCGGGTGGCCTCCAGATACGGTGCGGCCAGATCCACCACCCGCCGGTCGGGCGCGCCCGCCACCCGGAAGCCCGTGTGGTGGCCCGCCACGCGCCAGGCTCCGTTCGCCTTCTCGAGTTCCAGATCGAGCACGCCGATCTTCTCCCCGTTCCAGCCGGCCATGATCGCCGGCTTCTCGTCCAGCGTCCCGCGGATCGGATCGATCCGGTCGCCGAGCGGCGGGATGTCCTGTCCCGGAAAGGTCCGGTGCTGATGACCGCAGAGCACCACGTCGACGCCCGGCAGGGCCGCGATGGCGAGGGCCGCCTGCTCGTCCTCGTCAGGATGACCCGGCGGCACGATCCCGCAATGGGCGAGCACGACGACGAGATCGGCACCCGCGGCGCGGATCTGCGGCAGCACGGCCTCCACCGCATCGGCGCAGGGTGCCACCTCGGCCCGGTCGTGCAGGTGGTGCCGGTTCCAGCGCATGACGCGCGGCGGCAGCACGCCCGTGACACCGATCCGGACGGTGGAGCCCGGGGCGATCTCCTTCTCGATGATCTCGAAGGCGCGCCAGCCCGGCCCCCCGTCCCGCCGGGTCATGTTGGCGTTGACCATCGGTGCGCTCAGCGCCCCCCGGAAGCCGTCGAAGATGTCGAGCCCGAAGTCCACGTCGTGATTGCCGAAGGTGACCGCGTCGTAGCCCAAGGCATTGAAAGCGCTGTAGATCGGATGCGGCTGATCGGAGCAGAGCTGCGCGATGTAGTCGGCCATCGCGTTGCCCTGCAGGGTGTCGCCGACATCGAAGAGCAGGGAGGCCGTCGACGCCTCACACCGCGCCGCCTCGATGGCGGTTGCGAGGCCCGCCAGACCCGCCGTGCCGTTCGCGGCGCCGGGCAGGGGTTCCGCGGTCATCGACATGTGCAGGTCGGTCGTCGCGATCAGCCGCAGCCTCGCCTTGACCGTCCGATCGTTCTCCGCCTCCACGGTGTCCGTCTCCCTTCCCCTGGATGGACATGTGATGACCTCGCGGTATAGGGGTCGGACCGCCGACACCGTTCACCCCGGCTTTGTTCACCGCTAACACGCGAGCATCCGCCGGAGCAATCGTCCGCAAGGCGCGCAGAGGGATATGACATGGCCGTAGAGCTGCAACGGGTAACGTCGGGCGACCCCCGTGATGACGCGACACCACTTCTGATTGCACATGGGCTCTTTGGTTCAGCTCGCAACTGGGGCGCCATCGCAAAACGTCTGTCGGCAGGGCGGCAGGTGATCGCGGTGGACATGCGCAACCACGGCGACAGCCCGCGGGCGCGGCCGCATGACTACGAGAGCATGGCCGACGATCTGGCTGCGGTCGTCGCGGATCTCGGCTGTCAGGTCGATCTTCTGGGCCACTCCATGGGTGGTAAGGCGGCGATGCAGCTGGCCCTGACCCGGCCTGAGCTCCTGCGCCGCCTCGTGGTCGCCGACATCGCGCCGGTCGCCTACGAGCACAGCCACATGCACCATATCGAGGCGATGCGCAGCCTCGACCTCGACGGCGTCACCCGGCGGTCGGAGGCGGATGCCCGGCTCGCCCAGACGATCTCCGACGCGGGCGTGCGCGCGTTCCTCTTGCAAAGCCTCGATGTCGCGGAGCTGCGCTGGAAGCTCGACCTCGACGCGCTCGCCGACGGGATGCCCGATACGATCGGCTGGACCGGGCAGGCAGGGCGGTTCGACGGCCCGGCGCTGTTTCTCGCCGGTGGCGCCTCCGACTACGTGACGGAGGCCCACCGCCCCGCCATCCGCGAGCAGTTCCCCGATGCCCGGTTCGAGGAGATCGAAGGCGCCGGTCACTGGCTGCACGCCGAACAACCCCGCGTCTTCGTTGACGTGGTGGAGCGCTTCCTGTCAGCCTGATCGCAAAGGCCCCAAGGGCCGAAAAGGGAAGGGATCGGAATGCGTTCCGTGTTGAAGTGGAGCCTGCGGCTCGGCGGGCTCCTCGTGCTGGTCGTCGCCGTGATGGCACTCCTGAACCGCGATCGGATCGAGCGTCTGGTCCGGGTCAACACGCTGTTCGAGGCGGACCGGATCGTGGCCAACTTCTCCGCTATGGACACGATGTTCGAGACGGCGGCGCTCCACCGCGGTGAGGGTCCCCTGACGCCGCTGGAGACCGCGGCCCGCGCGTTGCCGGAGACATTCGAGCACGACGGGGCAAAGATCCGTGTCGAGGACTGGCTCGCGCAACGCAGCACCACCGGCTTCGTCGTTCTGCACGACGGCGCGCTGGTGCATGAAGCCTATTTCCAGGGCACCACCGCCGACGATCCGCGCATCAGCTGGTCGGTCGCCAAATCCTTCCTGTCGGTCCTGCTCGGCACCGTGGTGGAGGAGGGCGCCATCGCCTCCCTCGACGACCCGGTGGAGCGCTACGCGCCCGAGCTCATCGGTTCGGCCTATGAGGGCGTGCGCATCCGCGACGTGCTGCACATGGCCTCCGGCGTCAGCTTTGATGAGGACTATTTCGACTATAACAGCGATATCAACCGGATGGGCCGCGTTCTTGCGCTCGGCCGGTCGATGGATGCGTTCGCCGCGGGGTTGACGGAGCGGGATCGGCCCGCCGGTGAGGCGTTCCAATACGTCTCCATCGACACCCACGTGATCGGGATGGTGATCCGTGGTGCGACCGGCCGCTCCATCCCCGACCTGATGGCGGAGCGCGTCATCGAGCCGCTGGGTGTTGAGCATAATCCCTATTACATCATAGATGGTTACGACACGGCCTTCGTCCTCGGCGGTCTCAACCTCACCACCCGCGACTACGCGCGCTTCGGCCTGATGGTGGCCAATGGTGGCGAGATCGACGGGCGGCGCATCGTGTCCGAGGACTGGATCGTCGAGAGCACCGCGCCGAGCGACCTGCGCCCGGCCACCGAGACCCAGATCGGCTACGGCTACCAGTGGTGGATGCCGCCGAACGCAACGCCGGGGGAGACCTATGCGACGGGCATCTACGGCCAGTATCTCTACATCGATCCCGCTGCGAACGTTGTCATCGTCATCAACTCCGCCGACCCCGGTTTTCAGGGGGCGCGGGTGGAGGAGGGCTACATCGCGCTGTTCCGGGCCATCGCCGACGACATCGCGGGCTGATCCGCCCGGACACAGATTGTTGCCGTTTTTCACGCTGTCCGCCGTGGCGGAAGTCATCATATCCATATCGGAAACACGAATGGAGGCGATGATGAGCCAGCCCGTCCTGCCGCCGGAGACCCGGATCGGCCATACCCATCTCAAGGTCGCCGATCTCGGCCGGGCGCTCGGCTTCTGGCGCGATGTCCTCGGCTTCGAGGTCCAGCTTCGCCACGGCGACAGCGCTGCATTCCTGTCCGCGGGCGGCTATCACCACCACATCGCGCTGAACACCTGGCAGAGCGCGGGCGGCACTCCTCCGCCGCCGGGCCACACGGGCCTGTTTCACGTCGCGATCCTGTTTCCCGACCGTCAAAGCCTCGCCGCCGCGGTGCATCGGGTCCGCACGGCCGGGATCGCTTTGGAGGGCGCTTCGGACCACGGCGTCAGCGAGGCGGTCTATCTGAGCGATCCCGACGGCAACGGGGTGGAACTCTACCGCGACCGCCCGCAGGCGGAGTGGCCGCGCGACGCCGCGGGCAACCTCGTCATGACGACCGAGCGGCTGGACCTGCGCGCACTGCTGGCCGAGGCCTAGCGCGGGCACTCCGAGAGCGTGATCACGTCCCCGGTCTCGGTCAGGCGGCCGTCGAGGGCGAGCCGCTCCATCCCTTCGGAGAGCACGTAGTTCAGCATCCGGACATTCTCCGCCCCGATCTCCTGCGGCAGACCCAGCTCCTCCCGCGCCCCGGCGGAGGCGGTGTCGACGAATTGCTCGCTTTGCGGGATCAGGATCTTGCAGCCCTCCCGCGCCATCGCGCTTTCGATCAGGGCGACGCCGTCTTCGGGGCTCAGCGCCTCGACCCGCAGGCGAGCGCGCACCTCCCCGGTCAGCGGCGCGTCGGAGGTGCAGAGCGGGGCGGACAGCGTCGCCACCCGTGTCGCCTCGTCCACCGTCGCGAGACCCAGATCCGTGAGCACGAAGGCGGTGATCTGGAACTCCCGCTCGCCCATCTGTCCGCTTGAGAGGAGCGCGCCGATCCCCGGCTCGTCGATCCGGCAGTCGTTCGCGCGCATGGCCTCGACCAGCACATCGACGCGCGGGGCAGGGCTCACCTGTGCCGCGAAGGGCAGCGGCGCGAGTAGAAAAACAGCGAGGACATGGGAAAACCGGGGGGACATATCTCACTCCTGAATATGCGGATCGCGCGATCCTACCGTCGCGGCTGCGACGGCCCGATGACGGTGGTGCGGCCCGCGCCGAAGCATTCCGCTTGATTTCCGCGGCACGAACGGCAGATGCACACCGCTATGCAAAGAGACTGGCCGAGCTACGCCGCTGTTGCGGCGCTGACGATCACATGGGGTTCGGCCTTCGCGCTGACCGAGGTCGCGCTGTCGGGCTTCGGCCCGATGGCGGTGGTGAGCGGCCGGGCCGCACTCGCAGCACTGGTGCTGGTGATCGCGGCGATGGCGAGCGGGCAGGGGTTGCCGCGCCGCCTCGACCACTGGGCGTGGTGCGCTGTGATCGGCATCACCTCGCTGGCGCTGCCGTTCTCGCTGCTCACCTGGTCGCAGCAGCACGTGGAGTCCTCGGTGGCCGCGATCTTCATCGCGACCTCGCCGCTCTTCATCCTGGTGCTGGCGCGGCTGATCCTCGGGACCCCGATCGGGCCGCGGCGCTGGGTCGGCTTCCTCGTGGGCTTCGCCGGGATCGCGGTGTTGATCGGGCCGTCGGTGCTGGCGGTGGGCACCGCACCCCTGCTGCCGCAACTGGCCCTGCTGGGGACGGCCGCGTGCTACGGCTTCTCCGCCGTGCTGGTGCGCCGGATGCCCGAACTGCCGCCGGTGCAGGCGACGGCGGCGAGCCAACTCTTCGCCGCGATCGTCGTCGCACCTCTTGGAGCCGGCGCGCTCGCGGAGCAGATCGCACCGGGTTCCGCGCTGATCGCCCTCGGCGTGCTGGGGCTGGTGCAGACCGGCGCCGCGCAACTCCTCCGCTACTGGGTCGTGCGGCGGGCCGGGCCGGTCTTTTCCTCCTCCGTCAGCTACCTGATCCCGGTCTGGGCGGGGTTCCTGGGCGTCGCGGTGCTGGGCGAGCCGGTGTCGGCGCAACTCCTCCTCGGCTTCGTCCTGATCCTCGGCGGGCTCCTTTTTGCGCGCAATCGGCCGGAGCCTCAGGTCCGCACCGCCGCTGCCTCAAGCGCCGGATAGCGCAGGCCCAGCGTGATGCCGCGGCTGATGAAGAACACCATCAGCGCCGCCCACAGCCCGTGATTGCCGAAGAGCGGCAACAGCACGACAAGCGATACGGCATAGAGCGCCGAGGACAGGATCATCATGTTACGCATGTCCTTGGTCCGCGTCGCCCCGATGAAGATCCCGTCGAGCATGAATGCCGGCAGCCCCACGATGGGGGCGAGCACCATCCAGCCGAGATAGTTCCGCGCCTCCTCCTGCACCGGCACGGCCGTCGTCATCTCGCCGATCATCGCGCTGCCGAACACGGCGAAGATAACCGCGACGACCACGACCGATCCGAGGCCCCAGAGGCTCGTCAGGCGCGCCCCGCGCCGCAGCCGCGCCCGATCTCCGGCGCCGAAGGCCGTGCCGACGATGGCCTCAGCCGCGAAGGCGAACCCGTCGAGCGCATAGGCCGTGAGATAGAAGAACTGCAGCAGGATCTGGTTCGCCGCCAGCGTCACGTCGCTGAGGCCCGAGGCGCTGAACGTCACCGAGATGAAGCAGAGCTGCAGCAGCACCGACCGGATCATGATGTCGCTGTTGACCGACAGCATGTCGCGCAGCACCGCGGCATTCTGCAGCCGCGCCCGGTCGCGCCAGTGCGGCGCGCGAAAGACCTCCCGACAGAACCAGAGGCCGAGCGCCGCGCCCAGCACCTCGCCGATCACGGTCGCCACGGCCACACCGGTCACGCCCATGTCGAGGCCCAGCACGAACCACAGCGACAGCACGATATTGGTGAGGTTCATGCCCATCTGCACGACCAGCACGCCGCCCGTCCGCTCCTGCGCGATCAGCCAGCCGGTCAGCGCATAGACCGCGATGGCGAAGGGCGCGCCCCAGATGCGGGTGAAGAGATAGGCGCGGGTCAGCTCCTCCACATCCGCGCTCGCGGGCGCGATGGTCAGGGCAAGCTGCGCGATGGGCCACTGCAGCGCGATTAGGCCGAGGCCGCCGGCCAGCGCGATCATGAGCGCGCGAGAGAGGTGCGCGTCGCGCTCCGGAACATCTCCCCGCCCGGTGGCCTGAGCCACCAGCCCCGTCGTGCCCATCCTGAGGAAGCCGAAGATCCAGTAGACGCCGCTGAGGATGATCGCGCCCAGCGCGACCGCCCCGATGGGTTCCGCCTCGCCGAGCTGGCCGACCGCATAGGTGTCGACGAGGCCCAGCAGCGGCACGGTCGCGTTCGACAGGACGATGGGTCCCGCGATGGTCAGGACGCGCCGGTTGGTGATCTCCTTCATGGGCCCAGACGTTGCGCGCGCGGGCGGCTCACCGCAAGGCCCGCCACGATGAGGAGGAGCGCGAGCGCGAAGGTCGGCGGCACCGCCTCGCCCAGCACCGTGACGCCGAGCAGCACCGCCCAGATCGGCACCTGGTAGTTCACCAGCGACAGGAACGATGGCCCGGCGCTGCGCGTCACGCTCACGAGCATCCATGTCGCAAGCGCGGTAGGCAGCAGGCCGAGATAGAGCAGGCCGCCAAATGCTGTGAGGCCGGGCAGGGCGGGGACGCCCTCGATGACGAGTGCCGTCGGCACCAGCACGAGGGCCGCCACCATCAGCCCCGCCGCCGAATAAGCGATCAGCCCGACGGGCGGGCAGAGCCGCGTGTTGATCGACCCGATGGCGTAGCAGGCCGACGCCGCGACGCAGGCGATCCGGTGGATCGCGTCCCCGC
Organism: Pontivivens ytuae; assembly: GCF_015679265.1. Lineage (NCBI taxonomy): Bacteria > Pseudomonadati > Pseudomonadota > Alphaproteobacteria > Rhodobacterales > Paracoccaceae > Pontivivens > Pontivivens ytuae. The sequence goes on along the minus strand of NZ_CP064942.1, from coordinate 4,011,477 downwards.
CGCCCGACGCACCGTCCGGCCCGATCAGCACTACAACGCCCGCAAACCCGGTCAGAAAGCCGACAGCCCGCCGCGTATCCATCCGCTCGCCCGGCACCATCAGATGCGCGAGCGGCAGCACCATCAGCGGCACCGCGGCCATGGTGATGCCTGCGAAACCGGAGCTCACCTCCCGCTGTGCCCAGCTCAACAGGCAGAACGGGATCGCGTTGGTGAAGAGCGCCATGACGAGGATGTGGCCCCAGATGCGCTTGCCCTGCGGCGCGCTCCAGCGGGGCAGGCCGCCCTGCATCGCCGCAATAGCGCCCAGCAAGAGAGCCGCCATCGCGATGCGCGCCGCCGCGATCGTGAGCGGGCCGAAGCCGGTCAGCGCCAGCTCCACGCCGAGGAACGAGCCGCCCCAGATCAGCCCGAGCAGGCCCAGGAACAGCCAGTCGCGCCCGCTCGCCCGCGGGGCGGCGACGACGCTCACGCCATCAGCTCCACCGGCGGGCTCGCGAGGATCCGGTCGATCTGCTCCAGGCATCTCTGGAAGACCGGCGCCTCGTAGCCCATGCCCAGCGAGATGCGGATCTTGTTGGGTACGTCGGAGCCCGGCAACACGTACGTCCCCGCCGTCGCGATCAGGATGCCCGCATCCACGCAGGCCCGGTCGAAGGCGGCGAGGTGCCAGCCATGGGGCAGGTCGAGCCAGGCGAAGTTCGCACCGGGTGCGGTCACGATCCCCCAGCGGCCGAGGATGCGCTGGGTCAGCGCCGCGCGCTCCGCCAGATGCCGCCGCGCCATGTCGCGGATCCGGTCGGCCTCACCGCTCTGGATCAGCTCGACCACGGTTTGCCCGATCAGCGAGCTCACGCGGTAGTTCATTGCCTGCACGATGCCTTGGCCGACCGCGCCGCGGCCCGGAGGCGTGACGAGACAGCCGAAGCGCAGGCCGGCGGCGACGCATTTCGACAGCGACGTCGCATACCACGTCCGCTCCGGCGCGAAGGTTGGGAAGGAGGGCAGGCGCTCCTCCAGCAGCCAGCCGTAGACGTCGTCCTCGATGATCTGAAGGTCATGGGCTCGCGCGACCTCGGCAATCGCGGCGCGGCGCTCCTCGGACATGGTGACGAGGGTCGGGTTGTGCAGGTTGGCCGAAACCAGCATCGCCTGGGGACGTGCGATCCGGCACGCCTCCTCCAGCGCCTGCGGGTTGAGTCCATTTGTATCGCTTCTGACGGGGTACAATGTGACCCGCGCCAGCTTCGCCGCCTGCTGGAATCCGGCATAGACGAGGTCCGAGACCAGCACGACCGGATCATGGCCGGAGGTCACGGCCATCATCGCGACCAGCACCGCCTGCTGCGTGCCGTAGGTCGGCACGATGGCGTCGACCTCGGTCTCCACCCCGCCGCTCGCGAGCCAGCCATGCAGCGCATCGCGGGCCGAAAGGTCGTTGGTGGCGCGCGTGTAGTCGTCGAGAACGTGGGAGCCGCGGGCAAGCACCCGCTCGATGGCGACGTTGATCAGCGCTTCCTGCCCGACAATGGGCGAGCGCGAATTGCGCAGGTCGATCTGCCCCTCCTGCGCGTGAGACGTCAACGGATGCAGGGGGATGAAGGTCCCGGTCTGCCGCCGCTCCCGCACGAAGGTCCCCTGGCCGACATTGGCCCTGAGCGCCCCCGCATCCGTCGCCTCGCGATAGGCGCGGGCGACGGTGCCGGGCGTCACGCCGATCTCCCATGCGAGCTCGCGCACCGGTGGCAGCTTGGCGCCGGGGGCGAGGGCGCCGGTGCGGATCGCGTCGTCGATGGCGCCAGCAAGCGCCCGGTACTTCGGCGCCGGCTGCGCTTCGAGGTCGGGAACCCAGGAGGTGTCGAATCTTGTACCCATGACAAAATACCGTTGGAAAGAAGAGCTTCCGATTTGTACCTACTAAGCCGTGGTTTGGATCGACACAAACCGCAATTTGTACTGGTACAATAGGAGGCGACCATGGCCCACCTGACGATCCCGACACTGCTGACCGGTCCCCGCCGCGGCTTCGCGGCGATCCTCAAGGTATGGGCCCGCCGCGCGCGCACACGCCGCCGCCTCGCCGGGCTCGACAGCCACCTGCTGCGCGATATCGGGGTGGATCCGATGCGCGCCCGGCACGAGGCGGAGCGCCCGTTCTGGGAGTGAATTCCGGCAAACCTCTTCCGCCGGAGCCTGGCCGTCGACCCCGCGTCGGCGGCCTTTTTCGTTATGTCAGAGCGGATCGAGCCGCCGCGGCCCCGGTCCTTCCTCGGAGAGGTGGTCGTCGTCGTTGTAGAGCGGGCAGTTCTCCATCGACAGGCACCCGCAGCCGATGCAGGCCGACAGGTGGTCGCGCAAGGTCTGCATCCGCGCGATGCGCTCGTCGAGCTCCGCCTGCCAACGCTCTGACATCGCTTCCCATTCCGCGGGCGTCGGTGCGCGGTCCGGTGGCAGCGCGGCCATCGCGTCGCGGATCACGGCAAGCGGCAGGCCCAGCCGCTGTGCGGCCTTGATCACCGCGATCCGCCGCAGCATCGCACGCGGATAACGCCGGTGGTTCGCCGCCGTCCGCTCGGCCCGGATCAGTCCCTCGGCCTCGTAGTAATGCAGGGTGGAGACGGGCAACCCCGACCGGGTGGAGAGCTGGCCGACGCTGAGTTCGCGGACGGGCATCGCTTGACCTCAAGTTCGCTTGAGGTCGCAGAGTGTTCTCGAATCAATCGCTCTGACAAGGAGAAACCCGATGGCCCTCGACATCCTCCGCCGCCGCTGGCGCGCCCGCCGGACTCGGGCACTGCTCCTGGAGCTCAACGCCCATATGCGCAGGGATATCGGCCTCAACTGCGGTTGTGCCCGGAGCCCGCGCGCCTGCGACGATTCCGGGCGCTGATCCTCTTTACCTCTCGTTCAGATCTTTCGTGGATCACTCGGACCTTCGTGGGAGTATGTGGGGTAAGAGACATGAGCACGAAGACGATCGGAAGACTGGTCCGCCGGATGCGCCGGGGGCTGCGCCAGGAACCGCGGGAGATCCCGCTGAATGCCGCCCTGCGCCGGGACATCGGCTTCTTTCCGGTGGGCCCCGGCCTGCCGTCGCACTCGCCGGTTCCGGTGCGGACGGTTTCCGATGAGAAACGTCACCTGCGCGCGTTCCGCCACAGGAAGCTCTAGAGCGACATATTCGCGATTGACGCCCATGGGCCCGCGCAATATCCGGTCCGTGGGCGCGTCGCCGGATTAAGGGCGAGCGGGGGCGGGCTCAGGAATTTCGCCCTGACGACGGAGCCGTCCATGAGCCTCCCTCCCGCGCCGCAGGTGAAGCCTGCGCGTCCCGAATTCTCATCAGGTCCCTGTCCCAAGCGCCCCGGCTGGTCCGCCGAAGCGGTCGCCGCGCGCGCGCATCTCGGCCGGTCGCACCGCGCGTCCGGGCCGAAGGGGCAGTTGAAGGCCGTGATCGACCAGACAGCCGAGCTGCTGGGCGTGCCTGCCGACTACAAGGTCGGGATCGTGCCCGCCTCCGACACCGGCGCCTACGAGATGGCGATGTGGTCCATGCTGGGCGCGCGTCCGGTGGACATGCTGGTGTGGGAGAGCTTCGGCAAGGGCTGGTCAACCGATGCCGTCAAGCAGCTCAAGCTCGACGATTGCCGCGTGATCGAGGCGGAGTACGGCGCGCTGCCCGATCTCTCACAGGTGCGGATGGATGCCGATATCTGCTTCACACAGAACGGCACGACCTCTGGCGCGCGGATCCCGAATTTCGACTGGATCGCCGATGATCGCGCGGGGCTGACCTTCGTCGATGCGACCTCCGCCGTCTTCGCCCAACCCGTGGATTGGGCGAAGGTCGATGTGCTGACCTTCTCCTGGCAGAAGGTGCTGGGCGGGGAGGGCGCGCATGGCGTCCTCATCCTCTCCCCCCGCGCCGTCGAGCGGCTGGAGAGCTACACGCCCGACCGCCCGCTACCCAAGATCTTCCGCCTGACCAAGGGCGGTGCGCTGATCGACGGGATCTTCACCGGTGCGACGATCAACACGCCGTCGATGTGGTGCGTGGCGGACTGTGCCGATGCGCTCGACTGGGTCGAGGAGCTTGGCGGGGTCACCGCCGCCCACGCTCGCGCGGATGCGAACTTCGCCGCCCTTCAGGCCTGGGTGGACCGCACCGACTGGGTGGAGAACCTGGTGCCGGAGGCTGCCAACCGCTCCAACACCTCCGTCTGCCTCAAGATCGTCGATCCGACGGTGGCGGGCCTCGATGACGCCGCGCAGAAGGCGTTCACCAAGGCGATGGTGAAGCGGTTGGAGGGGCAGGAGGCCGCCTTCGACATCAACGGCTATCGTGATGCCCCGGCGGGCCTGCGCATCTGGTGCGGCGCCACGGTGGACACCGCCGACATCGAGGCGCTGACCCCCTGGCTGGACTGGGCTTTCGCCACCGCCAAGGCCGATCTCTGACACCGACCGCCCCGGACCTGATCCGGGGCCTTTCTCGAACATGAAAAGGTCCCGGCGCAAGGCCGGGACGGTTCCGATAGAACATACAGGACAAAGACACATGCCTAAGGTTCTGATTTCCGACAAGCTTTCCGAAGCCGCCGTCCAGATCTTCCGTGACAACGGGGTGGAGGTCGACTTCCAGCCCGGCCTCGGCAAGGAGCCCGAGAAGCTGGCCGAGATCATCGGCAGTTATGACGGCCTCGCCATTCGCTCCGCGACGAAGGCCACCGCCGAACTGATCGCCAAGGCCGACAACCTCAAGGTCATCGGTCGCGCCGGGATCGGGGTGGACAATATCGACATCGCCGCCGCCTCCGCCAAGGGGATCGTGGTGATGAACACGCCCTTCGGTAACTCGATCACCACCGCAGAGCACGCCATCGCGATGATGTTCGCCTGTGCGCGCCAGATCCCGGAGGCCGACGCCTCCACCCGTGCCGGCAAGTGGGAGAAGTCGCGCTTCATGGGGGCGGAGATCACCCGCAAGACGCTGGGCCTGATCGGCTGCGGCAATATCGGCTCCATCGTCGCCGACCGTGCGCTGGGGCTGAAGATGCGGGTCGTGGCCTACGATCCGTTCCTCAGCCACGAGCGGGCCGAGAAGCTGGGCGTCACCAAGGTCGAAACGCTGGAGGAGCTGCTGCCCGTCGCCGACTTCGTGACGCTCCACCTGCCCAAGACCGACAAGACGGCCAACCTGCTCAACGCCGAGCGGGTGAAGCTGATGAAGAAGGGCGCGCGCCTGATCAACTGCGCCCGCGGCGGTCTGGTCGACGAGGTCGCCGTGGCCGAGGCGCTGCACTCCGGCGCGCTCGCCGGTGCCGCCTTCGACGTGTTCGCGGAGGAGCCGGCGAAGGAGAACGTCCTCTTCGACGCGCCCAACATCCTCTGCACTCCGCATCTGGGTGCCGCCACGACCGAAGCGCAGGAGAACGTCGCCCTGCAAGTCGCTGAACAGATGAGCGATTACCTGGTGAAGGGTGCGATCTCGAACGGCATCAACGCGCCCTCCGTCACGGCGGAGGAAGCGCCGATCCTCAAGCCCTGGATCGCGCTGGCCGAGACGCTGGGCGGCTTCGCCGGCCAGGTGACGGAGAACCCGATCACCGAGATCGAAATCGAGTATGTGGGCGAGGTCGGCAAGCTGAACCTCAACCCGCTCACCTCCGCGCTGACCGCGAGCCTGCTGAAGCCGCTGGTCGGCGAGGGCGGCGTCAACATGGTCTCGGCCCCCATCGTGGCACGGGAGCGGGGCGTGAAGATCGCGGAGACGCGGAAGGATGCGCAGGGCGCCTACGGCTCCTACATCCGCCTGATCGTCACGACCGAGGCGCAGGTGCGGTCCGTGGCGGGCACCGTCTTCTCCGACGGCAAGCCGCGCTTCATCCAGATCAAGGGGATCGGGCTGGAGGCGGAGCCGCAGCCCTTCATGCTCTACACCACCAACACTGACACGCCCGGTTACATTGGCGCGCTGGGGCAGAAGCTCGGCGATCTGAACGTCAACATCGCGACCTTCGCCCTCGGTCGGGCCGAGAAGGATGGTGAGGCGATCGCGCTGCTCGGTGTGGATGAGGAACTGTCGGAGGCGACGCTGAAGGAGATCGCCAACCTGCCGCAGATCATGCAGGCGAAAGCGCTCGCGTTCTGATCCTAACCGTCCCGGCCGCAGCGCCGGGACCGTTTGCCGCAGAGCACCGAAAGGCCCCGGATCACGTCCGGGGCGGTGGCAAATCCCGCCACCGTCCCGGCCGCCGCGCCGGGACCGTTTGCTGGCGATGCGCGCCGCCTCGAACGGCCCCGGATCAGGTCCGGGGTGGCCCCTCGAAGAGCCGCCAAGCTTCGGAAAACCCAAACAAACAAGACCCCCGGGCATCGCCCGAGGGCCTTGCATGTCAGCGTCGAGGGACGGGTTGCACCCGAACTCGCTGCTCACAGGGGTGTACCCTCTAAATGCGGATACCCCCCGTTCGGTTCAATCACCCGATCACGGGATTGCGCTCAGGCCGCCTTCTTCACGGAGATCAGCGTGAAGGCGAAGGTCAGGTCCTCGCCCGCCAGCGGGTGGTTCGCATCCAGCGTGACCATGCCGTCCTCGACCTTCGTCACCACCAGCGGGACCACCGAGCCGTCCTGGGTTTTCGCTTGGAGCTGCAGGCCCGGCTCCACCGGGATATCCTCCGGAATGTCGGTGCGCGGCACGGTCTGGACCTGCTGCGGATTGTGCGCGCCATAGGCCTCGTCCGAGGGGATGGTGACGGTCTTCTCCGCCCCTTCGTCCATGCCCTGGATCGCAGCGTCGAGCCCGGCGATGATCTGGCCGGAGCCGAGCTCGAAGCTCAGCGGCTCGCGCCCCTCGGAGCTGTCGAAGCGGGTGCCGTCATTGAGCGTGCCCGTGTAGTGGATGGCGACGGTGTCGCCCTTTTCGGCCTTCGTCATGTTGAGGCCCTCCGATATCGAAAGTGGGTGGCGGTGCGTGAGGCGGCACCGGGGCGCGCGCGAGGCGCACCACTATCGTGCGGCACGCCTATCAGGCGGGGCGGCCCCTGTCCAATCGCCTACCCGCGCGACAGGGCGTCGAGGATGCGCACCCAGCTCCGGATCCCCTTGTGGAAGCTCGTGAGGTCGTACTTCTCGTTCGGCGAGTGGATGCGGTCGTCCTCATGTGCGAAACCCACGAGCATGGAGTCCATGCCCAGGATCTCCTTGAAAAGCCCGCAGATCGGGATCGAGCCGCCGCCGCCGGTGAAGACCGCTTCGCCGGGCCACTCATCGCCGAGGGCCGCGCGCGCCTTCTCGAAGGCCGGATCGTCGGTAGTCATGACCGTCGCGGGGCCGGAGCCATGCTCGTGGAACTCCACCTCGCAATCGGGCGGCAGCATCTCGCGCACCCGCTCCCGCAGGGCCGCGCGGATGGCGTGCGGGTCCTGATCCCAGACGAGGCGGCAGGAGACCTTTGCCCGCGCCTCGGCCGGCAGCACCGTCTTGAACCCGTCGCCCGCATAGCCGCCGGCGATCCCGTTGAACTCGCAGGTCGGGCGCGCCCAGATCTGGTGGAGCGCGGGGATGCCGGCCTCACCGGCGGGATGCGACAGTCCCACGCCGCCGAGGAAGGCCGCGGGGTCGAAGCCCAGCGTCTCCCACTGCGCGGCCAGTGCCTCGGGCACATCACGCACGCCGTCGTAGAAGCCGGGCAGGGTGACCCGGCCCTGATCGTCGTGCAGGCTCGCGAGGATCTTCGCCAGCACGCGGATCGGGTTCGCCGCGGGGCCGCCATAGCCCCCCGAATGCAGGTCGCGGGAGGCGCCGCGGATCACGATCTCCTCCCCCATCAGCCCGCGCAGCATGGTGCAGATCGACGGCGTCTCCCGGTTCCACATGCCCGTGTCGCAGACGAGCGCGAGGGATTTCGTGAGCTCCGTCTTGTTAGCCTCGAGGAAGGGCACGAGGGAGGGGGAGCCGGATTCCTCCTCCCCCTCGAACAGGATCGTGATGCGGGCGGGCAGGGTGCCATGGACCTCCCGCCAAGCGCGGCACGCCTCGACGAAGGTCATGAGCTGCCCCTTGTCGTCGGAGGCGCCGCGCGCCCGGATCACCCGGCCCTCGGGGCGATCCTCCAGCACCGGCTCGAAGGGCGGCTGGTCCCACAGATCGAGCGGGTCGACCGGTTGCACGTCGTAATGACCGTAGAAGAGGAGCTCCGGCCCCGCCTCGCCGCCATGGGCGACCACCATCGGATGGCCGGGCGTGTCGCGTCGCTCCGCCTGAAAGCCGAGCGCGTCCAGCTCGCCCACCAACCAGTCCGCCGCACTCCGGCAATCACCCGCATAGGCCGGATCGGTGGAGATCGACGGGATACGCAAAAGACCGAAGAGTCGCTCCAGGCTCGCGTCGAGCCCCTGGTCCACGGTGCTCAGAACGGTGTCGAGATCGCCCATGCGGTGTATCCTTCTCTTTGCGCTCGGCTGGTGGATGCAAAATGCCCACGCGACGGCCACTGGGTCAAAAAATATTCACTTTTGACTGCGACTGGACTAGCGCTGCAGGCAAGACGGGGGCAACCCTGCCGGTCTGTCGAGATATCCAAGGGGGAGGAGACCTCAGATGCGGATCACTGTGATCGGAGCGGTTCTGGCCATGACCGCCCTGGCGGCCTGTTCGACCGACGATTTCTCGTCGGCGGCGGGTCGGACGGACGGGGGCGAGCTCGTGGTCGTGCGCTCCGCCACCTGGGTCGACCCGGATGGATGCGAGCACTGGGTCTTCGACACCGGGGCGGAGGGCTTCATGACGCCGAAGCTTCAGCCTAACGGCCGGCCGATCTGCAACCCGGCGCTGGCCCGCGCCGATGCGCCGGTGCTCTCGCGCAGCTTCGGCGTCGTGCGCCCCGGGGCGACGCCGCAGAACTTCGTGATGTCGACCGACACCACCTTCCCCTCGGGCAGTGCCACGGTGCAGCCGCAGGCGATCCGCGACCTCGACACCTTCTTCCGCTTCCTCCAGCAGGAGGGGCGCACCCAAATCGTCGTTGAGGGCCACACCGACAGCGAGGGGCCGGAGGAGGCGAACCTGCGCCTCTCCTTCGCGCGGGCCGAGGCTGTCGCCGACATCGCGGAGACCTATGGCCTCAGCGCCCAGACCCGCGGCGTGGGTGAGAGCGAGCCGCTGCAACCCAACCAGACCGATGCGGGGCGCGCCGCGAACCGCCGTGTCGAGATTACCGTTCTGCCGTGAGGAGTGTCGTCATGACGTTTGTTTCAAAGACCGCCGCCGGCCTCGCGCTCCTCGCCCTCGGCGCCTGCGCCGGCTCGCCGCAAGTCGCACGGCTCGACCGCAACGACCCGAACGTGGACCGCGGCCTCGATGCGCACCTGTTGTCGGAGATGGAAGCCTCGCTCTGGATCGACCCGCTGGGCTGCCAGCACTGGATCATCGACGACGGGCTCGAGGGCTACCTGACTAACCGTCTCAATCCCGATGGGACGCCCCGCTGCGACTCCCCGGACGTGGCCGCGGGCGCGCGCGTCGGCAACACGCTGAGCCTGGAGCGCACCACCACGCAGTGATCCCGGTTCGCCGCGCATCGCGCGGCGCCCGGCCCAACGGGAGGCCGCCCGCCCGGGTGACCGACGGGCGGGAGAGCTTTTCCAGGCGAGATCAGGCCGCCGCGCGGATCCAGCCGCCGCCCAGCACGCGGGAGCCCTCGGGCGCATAGAAGACACAGGCCTGACCCGGCGCGATGCCTTCCTCGGCCAGCGCCAGCTCCACCTCCGCCGTGCCATCCGCACCGCGGCGCAGCACCGCTTCCCGCGGCGGGCGGGTGGAGCGGACCTTCACCAGAACCTCGGCACCATCGTCGGGCAGCGCGTCCCACTCCCGATCGCCGATCCAGTTGATCTGGTGGATCGGCACGGTCCGCGTCGCCAGCGCCTCCTTCGGCCCGACGATCACCCGGCGCGCATCCGCATCGAGCTTCACCACGTAGAGCGGCTCGCCGCCCCCGATGCCGAGGCCCCGGCGCTGCCCGATCGTGTAGTGGATCACCCCGCGATGCGCGCCCAGCACGCGGCCGTCGAGATGCACGATCTCGCCCGGCTCCGCCGCGCCCGGCCGCAGCTTCTCGATCACCGCGGCGTAGGAGCCGTTGGGCACGAAGCAGATGTCCTGGCTGTCCGGCTTGTCCGCCACGCTCAGCCCGTATTGCGCCGCGAGTGTCCGCGTCTCCGCCTTCGACTTCAGATGGCCGAGGGGGAAGCGCAGGTAGTCGAGCTGCTCCTGCGTTGTGGAAAATAGGAAATAGCTCTGATCCCGCTCCGGATCCGCAGCGCGGTGCAGCTCCGCCTTCTGCGGCCCCGCCTTGCGCTGGATGTAATGGCCCGTCGCCATGCAATCGGCGTCGAGGTCCTTCGCCGTCTCCAGCAGATCCCGGAACTTCACCCGCTCGTTGCAGCGGATGCAGGGGATCGGCGTCGCGCCGGCCAGATAGGCGTCGGCGAACTCGTCGATCACGCTCTCGCGGAACTTGTTCTCGTAGTCGAGCACGTAGTGCGGGAAGGCCATCGTCTCCGCCACGCGCCGGGCGTCGTGGATGTCCCGGCCCGCGCAGCACGCCCCCTTCTTCGCGAGTGCGGCCCCGTGATCGTAAAGCTGCAGCGTGACGCCCACCACGTCGTAGCCTTCGGAGGCGAGTTGGGCGGCCACCACCGAGCTGTCCACGCCGCCGGACATGGCGACGACGACACGGGTGTCGGCGGGGGCTTTCGCGAAGCCCAGGGAGTTGAGCTCGGCCATGACGGCGCTCCGTTTCGGAAATGTCGCGGATTTCGCGCGCTATATAGTCAAATCGAGCGCAGACACAATCCCGCCTTTAACCGCCGGTTAGCCGAGCACCCGTATTCCTTCTCTCGTCTCTGAGGAGGGAATGCAGATGTATCTCAAGCGGTCCGACAGGCCGATCTTCGTGCGGGATCACGAAGGGCGCACGATCTCGCGCGCCGACCTTCCGCCGGCCGATACCAAAAGATGGGTCGCCGGACGCAAGGCAATCGTTGCAGCCGCGGTGCGGGGCGGTATGCTGACAGAGGATGAGGCGTGCGAAATGTACGATCTGTCGGAAGAGGAACTGGCAGGCTGGATGGAATCGCTCGCCCGTCACGGGACCAATGGGTTGCGGGTTACAACCATGCAGCGTTACCGGTCCTGACTGAAGACGAATACTGCGACGCTTTCGCCGATGTTCTGGAAGTTTTCGCAGAAATTTACTTTTCGTTAACCTCTTCCTTGCGAAAAGGGATAAACTACGAGGATCGGGGGCATAATGCCGCCGTCCGCCCCGGAGGATAGCTGATGCGCATCCTGCTCGTCGAAGACGATCCAGCAACCGCGCGGAACATTGAGCTGATGCTCGCGAACGCGAACTTCAACGTCTATGCCACCGACCTGGGGGAGGAGGGTATCGATCTCGCTCGGATCTACGACTACGATCTGATCGTGCTCGACCTCAACCTGCCGGACATGCATGGCCATGACGTGCTGCGCCAGTTGCGCATATCGAAGATCGACACCCCGATCCTGATCCTGTCCGGCATGGACGATGCCGAGACGAAGATCCGCGGCTTCGGTTTCGGTGCCGACGACTACATCACCAAACCCTTCCACCGCGAGGAACTGGTCGCCCGGATCCACGCGATCGTGCGCCGCTCCAAGGGGCACTCGCAGTCGGTGATCGAGACCGGCAAGGTGAAGGTGAACCTCGACGCGAAGACGGTGGAGGTCGACGGCCAGTCCGTGCACCTGACGGGCAAGGAGTACCAGATGCTGGAGCTCCTCTCCCTGCGCAAGGGCACGACGCTGACCAAGGAGATGTTCCTCAACCATCTCTACGGCGGCATGGACGAGCCGGAGCTGAAGATTATCGACGTCTTCATCTGCAAGCTGCGCAAGAAGCTCAGCCAGGCGACCGGCGGCGAGACCTATATTGAGACCGTATGGGGCCGCGGCTACGTGCTGCGCGATCCGGCCCCGGTCGAGGACGGGAAGACGGTCCGCCGCGCCTGACGGGGCTGGACCGTTCCTGCACCGCGCCCTATCCCTGAGGCCCAGCCAGCAGGGAGGCCGGCCGTGGCCGACACGCAGAACATCGACGACCTGACCCGGGCGGAGGCGGAGCAACGCCTTGCCGAGCTTGCCACGCGGATGAACGCCGCGGATGCCGCGTACCATCAGGCCGACGACCCCATCATCTCGGACGCCGAATACGACCGGCTGAAGGCCGAAGTTCTGGCCATCGAGGCCCGCTTTCCCGACCTCACGCGAGCCGACAGCCCGTCGAAGAAGGTGGGCGCCGCCCCCTCCGACGCCTTCGGCAAGGTCCGCCACCGCGTCGCGATGCTCTCGCTCTCCAACCTGTTCGAGGCCGAGGAGGTCGCGGAGTTCGACACCCGCATCCGCCGCTTCCTCGGCACCGAGGACCCCATCGCCTACACCGCAGAGCCCAAGATCGACGGCCTCTCGCTCAGCCTGCGTTACGAGAGCGGCCGCCTGGTGGAGGCCGCGACCCGCGGCGATGGCGAGACCGGGGAGAACGTCACCGCGAACGCCCGCACCATCGACGACATTCCCGAAACGCTCGACGGCGCGCCCGATACTCTCGAGGTCCGGGGCGAGGTATATATGAGCCATGCCGACTTCCAGGCGCTCAATGCCCGGCAGGAGGAGGCGGGAAACAAGGTCTTCGCCAACCCGCGCAACGCCGCCGCCGGATCGCTTCGCCAGCTCGACTCGAGCATCACTGCCGCACGCCCGCTGCGCTTCTTCGCCTATGCGTGGGGTGAGATCTCATCTCCGCTGGCCGAAACCCAATCCGGCGCCATTGAACGCCTTGCCCAGCTCGGCTTCCAGACCAACCCGCTGACGAAGCTCTGCAAAAGTGCCGAGGAGATGCTGACGCATTACGACGCCATCGCCGCCGCGCGCCCCGATCTCGGCTACGACATCGACGGTGTGGTCTACAAGGTCGACGACCTCGCACTGCAGCGCCGCCTCGGCTTCCGCTCCAACAATCCCCGCTGGGCGACGGCGCACAAATTCCCGGCGGAGGTCGCGGTCACGACGCTGACGGGGATCGAGATCCAGGTCGGTCGCACCGGCGCGCTCTCCCCCGTCGCCCGGCTCGATCCGGTCACGGTGGGCGGCGTCGTCGTCTCCAACGCCACCCTGCACAACGCCGACTACATCGCCGGGCGCGACAGCAAGGGTGAGCCGATCCGCGAGGGCCGCGACATCCGTGTCGGCGACACGGTGGAGATCTACCGCGCCGGCGACGTGATCCCCAAGGTCCGCGACGTGATCCTCGACCGTCGCCCGGCCGACGCCGCCCCTTACGAATTCCCCGAAACCTGCCCCGCCTGCGGCTCCCCCGCGATCCGCGAACCCGGCGAGGCCGTCCACCGCTGCACCGGCGCGCTGATCTGCCCGGCCCAGGCGGTGGAGAAGCTCAAGCACTTCGTCTCCCGCATGGCGTTCGACATCGAGGGGCTGGGCGCGAAGCAGGTCGAGGCGTTCTACGAAGACGAGTGGATCCGCACCCCCGCCGACATCTTCGCGCTGGAGGAGCGCTTCGGCTCCGGCCTGCGCCAGCTCAAGAACCGCGAGGGCTGGGGCGAGAAATCGGCGCAGAACCTCTTCGCCGCGATCCGGGAGCGGCGCACGATCCCGCTCAACCGCCTGATCTTCGGCCTCGGCATCCGCCATGTGGGCGAGACGACGGCGATGCTCCTCGCCCGCCACTACGGTAGCTGGGCGGCGTTCCGCGAGGCCATGGAGGCCGCCGTGCCGGACAGTGCCGAGCGGGCCGAGCTGATTGCCATTGACGGCGTCGGCCCGGTGCTGGCCGAGGCCATCGCGGATTTCTTCGCAGAACCCGCCGCGAAGGACCTGCTCGACAACCTGCTCGCCTATCTCACCGTCGAGGATGTCGCCGCCCCGGCCACCGAGGGCTCGCCCGTCGCCGGCAAGATCGTGGTTTTCACCGGCACGCTGGAAAAGATGACCCGGGCCGAGGCGAAGGCCCGGGCCGAGGCGCTCGGCGCCAAGGTCTCCGGCTCCGTCTCAAAGAAGACCGATATCGTGATCGCGGGGCCCGGCGCAGGCTCGAAGGAGACGAAGGCGCGCGAGCTCGGCGTCGAGATCCTCAGCGAGGATGACTGGCTCGCGCTCATCGGCTGATCTCGTGCTGCGCCTCCGCAAAACCCACCGTGGCGGCTTGCGCGCCATCGGACCATCGCGGCAGATGGCGGCATGACCGGCCGCCCAGAAAGCCTCTTCCCGCTCTTCGCCGATCTCACGGGCCTGCCGGGTGTGGGGAAGAAGACCGCGCCGCTGCTGGAGCGCCTCGACATCCGCTCGCCCAAGGACCTGCTCCTGACACTGCCCACGGGCGGCACCGACCGGCGGCCGAAGCCGAGCATCCAGGACCAGCCGCTGCCCGCCACGATCACGGTGGAGGTCGAGATCGGCGCGCACCAGCCGCCGACGAGCCGCAACCGCCCTTACCGCGTGCAGGTGCGCGACGCGGAGACGGAGTTCCTGCTGGTTTACTTCCACGCCCGCGACGACTGGATGCGCCGGACGCTGCCGCCGGGTGGGCGGCGCGTCGTCTCGGGCCGGGTCGAGCTCTTCGACGGCATCGCGCAGATGGTCCATCCCGACCACGTGCTCAGCCGGGAGGAGGCGGAGGCGCTGCCGCCCTTCGAGCCGACCTATCCGCTGACGGCCGGCGTCACCCTGCGCACGATGACGAAGGCGATCGGCGGCACGCTCGACCGCGTGCCGGACCTGCCGGAGTGGATCGAGCCCTCGGTGGTGGCCGAGAAACAATGGCCCACCTGGGCCGACGCGATCCGCACGGCCCACGCCCCGCAAGGTGCCGCCGACCTCGCCGACACGACGCCCGCGCGCCAGCGCCTCGCCTATGACGAGCTTTTCGCGCACCAACTCACCCTCGCACTCGCCCGCCAGCACGCGCGGAAGAAGCCGGGGCGGAGCACGCAGGGCGACGGCGCGCTGCGCGACCAGGCGCTCGCCGCGCTGCCCTACCAGCCGACCGGAGCCCAGACCCGCGCCGTGGCCGAGATCACCGCCGACATGGCCGCGCCCACCCGCATGAACCGGCTGCTGCAAGGCGATGTGGGATCGGGAAAAACCCTCGTCGCCTTTCTGTCCATGCTCGCCGCGGTGGAGGCCGGGGGGCAGGCGGCCCTCATGGCCCCGACCGAGATACTCGCGCGCCAGCATCTGGAGGGGCTCGCCCCGCTCGCCGAGGGGCTCAACCTGCGCCTCGACATCCTGACGGGCCGCGACAAGGGGGCGGCGCGGGAGCAGAAGCTCGCCGATCTCGCCGCAGGCCGCATCCATATCCTCATCGGCACCCACGCGCTCTTCCAACGCGACGTGGCCTTCGCCGACCTGCGCCTCGCCATCATCGATGAGCAGCACCGCTTCGGCGTGCGGGAGCGGATGGGGCTGGGCGAGAAGGGCGAGAAGGCCGATATCCTGGTAATGACGGCGACGCCGATCCCGCGCTCGCTGAGCCTCGCGCAATACGGCGACATGGAGCTGTCGGTGCTCGATGAGAAGCCGCCGGGCCGCCAGCCCATCGACACCGTTCTCGTCTCCGCCAGCCGCACTGAGGAAGTGGTCGAGCGCCTGCGCGCCGCCCTCGCGCAAGGTCGCCAAGCCTACTGGGTCTGCCCTCTGGTCGAGGAAAGCGAAGTGGTCGAGATGGCGGCCGCCGAGGAGCGCGCCCGCGCCCTGCGCGTCGCCCTTGGCGATCAGGTCGGCCTCGTCCACGGCCGCCTGCCACCGGCCGAGAAGGACACGGCGATGGCCGATTTCGTCGCGGGCCGCACCCGGCTGCTCGTCGCCACCACCGTCATCGAGGTCGGCGTGAACGTGCCCGCCGCCTCCATCATGGTGATCGAGCAGGCCGAACGCTTCGGCCTCGCCCAGCTCCACCAGCTCCGCGGGCGCGTGGGGCGGGGATCGGAGAAATCGACCTGCCTCCTGATGTACTCCCCGCCGCTGGGCGAGACCGCCCGCGCGCGGCTGGAGATCATGCGCGAGACCGAGGACGGCTTCCGCATCGCCGAGGAGGATCTTCGGATCCGCGGGGCAGGGGACGTGCTCGGCACCGCGCAATCGGGCCTGCCGCGCTTCCGCATCGCGGATCTCGAACGGCAGGCGGCCCTGATGCAGCTCGCGCAGCGGGACGCGCGGATGCTGCTGGACCGCGACGGCGGGCTGACGTCGCCGCGCGGCGAGGCGGCGCGAGTGCTGCTCTACCTGCTGGAACAGGACCGCGCGATCCGGCTTCTGTCAGTAGGCTGACAGGGTGTTCACGTTTGTTCTCATTTTTCGTTGACGCGACTCGAACTTTAAGAGAACGTTAAGGCAACAGGAGAGAACGACCGGAGAGCTGCCATGATCGCCCGCCTGATCCACACTGCCCAAGCGAACCGCACGCACATGGTGGGTGACGCCATCGGCCTCGCCGCGATCTGCGTGATGATCGTCTCGTCCCTGATGCTCTGAGCTGACCGCCGAAGGACCCCGGCCCGCCTGTCCCACGGCCGCCTCTGGCTGGTGTGGGCCGGTCTTCGCCCCACTGTCGCCGCACCTCTAGGAGGTTGCGGCGACTTTTTTGTCTGCAAGGCTCTCCATCGCCTCCACCGTCGCCTCGGGCACCAGAAGGATCGAGGCGTGGCGGTTGCGATAATCGCGCGCGGGGCTCAGCGCCTCGTACCCGTCGAAGGGCGCGTCGGGCACCGGCCCGCCCTCCTTGAGCATCGCGCGAAGCTGATCACGCGCGGTCCGCACCTCCTCCAGCGTCCGGCCCACGGCCTGGGCCGCGAACACGGCGGCGGAGGATTGACCGAGCGCGCAGGCCTTCACGTCCTGCCCGAACCGCGTGATCCGCCCGTCCTCCACGTCGAGATCGACGGTTACGGTCGACCCGCAGAGCGGCGAGCGCCGGGTCACGGTGGCCTGCGGATCCTCCAGCCGCTCGCGATGCGGAATGTCGGCTGCCAGCGCCAGAATGCGCTGCGAATAAAGCTTCATCATGTCGTCGGACATCGCGGGCCTCGCTTGTCAGTCAGCCATTCCTTAACTAGACGCCGCATACCGACATGAAAAGGGCCGAGCCATGACCGCGACATTCGACCTCGACAGCCTGCGCCTCACCGCCGACGGCCTGATCCCCGCCATCGCGCAGGCCGAGACGGGCGAGGTCCTGATGATGGCCTGGATGAACCGCGCCTCGATCGAGGAGACGCTGGCGACGGGCCAGGTCACCTACTGGTCCCGTTCCCGCCAGGCGCTGTGGCGCAAGGGCGAGACGTCGGGCCACGTCCAGCGCCTCATCGAGTTCCGGGTGGATTGCGACCGCGACTGCCTGCTCCTGATCGTCGATCAGACCGGCCCCGCCTGCCACACCAACCGCCGCTCCTGCTTCTACACCGCGGTGCGAGAGGGCGAGGAGGTCGAATTGATGGCGCCCGAGGCCTAGTCGCAGCGTTTGTCGTAGAGGCTATTGAGCGTCGCGACCTTGTCGTCCTCGGAGGTCCACGTCACCCGCGCCGTGACCAGGCAGTTGCGCCGCGGCGCCCAGATCTGCGCGTAAGCGGTCTCGGGTGCTACGTCGAAGCCTTCGTCCAGCAGCCCCTCCACCAGTGCCTCGACGGTGATCGGGCGGGGGAAGCGAGCGGCCATGCGCCCTTCGAGCTCCATGTTGGCGGCGGCGATATCCTCGGGCAGGTCCTGCAGGATCGGCGGCAGCGGCGGTAGGGGCCAGACGCGCCAGAGGGCGGACGCGATCACGGCCGCGGCAAGCACCAGCGTGAACGGCCGCTTCCAGATCGGCCGCGGATGGCGCCGTCGCGGGCGGGCGGGGCTGACCTGCGTCACGGGCAGACCAGCCCGTAGGCGCCGCCGATCGCATCCACCGTGCCGCCCTCGTTGTTCCAGACGACCCGGTAGCGACGCAGGCAGAGGCCATCGCGCCGCTCGATATCGGCGAAGCTCACGCTCCGATCCACGGCAAAGCCGTCCGTCTCAAGCACCGCGATCAGGTCATCCTCCGCCAGCGGCAGGGCGAAACGCGCCTGCACCCGCGCATTGAACGCGGCATTCGCCTCCGCCACCTGATCCGGCAGACCGGCAGCGATCTCGGGGAGGGGCGTTTCGGCCGCGAGCGGAGCCGCAACGAGTGCAGCAAGTATCAGGAGGAGGCGCGGTCGCATGGCTCGATCCCGATGGCGCGCATCACATCCTCCTGCGTCCAGCCAGCCTCACGGTACGTCCGAATCGCCCGCGCGTCATCCCGCTTGGCGAGACGCTTGCCGGCCTCGTCCCGGATCAGCCGGTGGTGGCGGTAGAACGGGACCGACAGGCCGAGCAGCGCCTGCAGCAGTCGGTGGATGGGGGTGGCCGGAAACAGATCGCGCCCCCGCGTCACATGCGTCACCCCCTGCGCCGCATCATCGATCACGACCGCCACGTGATAGGAGGTGCCGATATCGCGCCGCGCCAGAACGATATCGCCGATTCCATGCCGCAGCAGTTCGGGATCGAGGGCGATGTCGCCACGCTCGCCACGGTCTCCTTCGTCCAGTTCGGTGAAGGTGAGGCGCCGCACGGCCGCGTCGCCGCCTAGGTGCGCGATGGCCCGGTCCATGTGGAGCCGGATCGCGGCCCCCTCCGCCGGATGCCCCGCGTCCCGGCAGATCCCCGGATAGACCAGCCCGTCGGGCCCATGCACAGGCGCGCCCTCCTGCGGCGCCGACAGCGCCGCCTTGATGTCACCGCGGGTGCACGTACAGGCAAAGGTCAGGCCCATCGCCGTCAGGCGGTCCACCGCGGCGCGATAGTGCTCCAGCCGCTCGGACTGCCGCCAGACAGGCTCCTCCCACGACAGCCCGAGCCACGCCAGATCCTCGCAGATCGCCGCCTCGAATTCGGGGCGGGAGCGGGTGGTATCGATGTCCTCGATCCGCAGCAGGAACCGGCCGCCCTCCGCCGCCCGTCCCGCCGTCAGCGCTGAAAAGGCATGGCCCAGATGCAGCAGACCCGTGGGCGAGGGCGCAAAGCGCTCAACGTTTCCGGAGGACATAGACCGTCGATTTCAGGTCCCGCGCGGGCAGGTGCTCGCCATATTCGCGGAAGACGCAGTGGGCCGCCCCCGCATCGGTCCAGGCCATAACCCGCGCCTCGTAGCTCCGCTCCGCAAGAGCATGATCGTTCAGGGAAAACACGAAATGGCCGCCGCTCGGCAACCGCTCCAGCACCGCATCGATCGTCTCCGCCGGGGCGTGGTCGGGGCTGAAGAGGCCGATGGCCGCGGCGTTGGCATAGTCCTCCGCGCTGAACGGCAGTTCGCCTGCATCGGCGCGGATCAGGCTGCGATAGATCCCCCGCTCCGCCGCCCGGTCGAGCATCGCCTGCGTCAGGTCGAGCCCGTCGAGCGTCTCGAACCCCTCCAGCCGCAGCGCGAGACCGCCGAGACCCGTACCGCAGCCGACATCGATGAGGGGCGCGGCCTTGTCCTCGACCACGCTCGCGAGCGCCGCAGCACAGCGGCCCGGCGTGGCGTAGCCCGCCTCCGCCAGCTCCGCGTCATAGCTCGCCGCCCAGTCGGTGTAGAGCTCCTCCGTACTGCCGTCGATCTCGTAGACCTTGTCGAGAAACTTGTCCGCCATCGCCGCCTCCTGAAACAAAGGATAAGCGGTGCCGGACGTTATGTCCAAAAGTTGACGTGGGAAACGAACGCGGCGCGATGGCGCGGGACCGAAGCAGGTCCCGGCGCCTTGGTCGAGATGGTTAGGTAACGAACCGCCCCGGACCCGATCCGGGGCCTTTTCGAGCGGGGCGCTCAACATCAAAAAGTGGTGGAGAAAGTCTGTGAAAGGTCCCGGCGCTTCGGCCGGGACGATTGTCTCTTCGCGCCGAGCGCCTCAGGCCGCGGCGGGGACCGAGGGCAGGGTGGCGAGCCACGCCTGCCAGTCCGCCTTCGCGCGCTCGGTATAGGCGATCTTCCGGTCCTTCTTGCCGCGCCGACCCTTCGCGGGCGCCTCCAACGGCGGGAAGAGGCCGAAGTTCACGTTCATCGGCTGGAAGGTCTCGGCCTCCGCCCCGCCGGTGATGTGACCCAGCAGCGCCCCGATGGCCGTGGTCTGCGGCGGTGTCGCAACTTCCAGCCGCAGCCGCTCATAGGCCGCGAGCCGTCCCGCGAGCAGGCCCATCGCGGCGGACTCCACATAGCCCTCGACGCCCGTGACCTGCCCGGCGAAGCGCAGAGAGCTGCGCGCACGCAGCCGCATCCGCCCATCGAGCAGCCGCGGCGAGTTCAGGAACGTGTTCCGGTGAATGCCGCCGAGCCGGGCGAACTCCGCGCTCTCCAACCCGGGAATAGACCGGAAAACATCCGCTTGCGCGCCGTACTTCATCTTAGTCTGGAAGCCGACGATGTTGTAGAGCGTGCCGAGCGCGTTCTCCCGCCTGAGCTGCACCACCGCGTGCGGCTTGACGTCCGGTGCGTGCGGGTTGGTCAGCCCCACCGGCTTCATCGGCCCCCAGCGCAGGGTCTCGCGGCCACGCTCCGCCATCACCTCGATGGGCAGGCAGGCGTCGAAATAGGGGGTGTCCTTCTCCCATTCCTTGAACTCGGTCTTGGGCGCTTCGAGCAGCGCGTCGATGAAGGCTTCGTATTGGCCCTCGTCCATCGGGCAGTTGAGGTAGGCGGTCCGCTCCTCCTCCGTCTCGCCCTTGTCATAGCGGGACTGGAACCACGCCTTCGACAGATCGATGCTGTCGGCATGGACGATGGGTGCGATAGCATCGAAGAAGGCAAGGCTCTCCTCGCCCGTCAGCTCCAGCACTGCCTCGGCCAGCGCGGGCGAGGTTAGGGGTCCTGTGGCCACGATCACGCTGTCCCACTCCTCGGGCGGCAGGCCCGCGACTTCGCCCCGCTCGATGGTCACCAGCGGATGTGCTTCCAGCCGCGCCGTGACCTCGTCGGAGAATGCATCGCGATCCACGGCGAGCGCCCCGCCCGCCGGAATGGAATGCTTGTCCCCCATCTCCATGATCAGGCCGCCCGCCTGCCGCATCTCCCAATGCAACAGGCCCACCGCGTTGCTCTCGTCATCGTCGGAGCGGAAGGAGTTGGAGCAGACGAGCTCCGCCAGTCCCTGCGTCTGATGCGCGAAGGTCTCCACCACGGGCCGCATCTCGTGCAGCACCACGGGAACGCCGAGCGATGCGGCCTGCCAGGCGGCTTCGGAGCCCGCCATGCCGCCGCCGATGATATGGATCGGTTGGGTCATGGGCGTCAGATACGTGAGCCGCGCGCCGAGGGGAAGGGGTCAGACCGCCGCGAGCAGGTCCGAAAGCCGCGTCTCCGGCCCGATATCGAGCACCCGCCAGTCCTTCATCCGGTTGCGAAACCAGGTCCGTTGGCGCTTGGCGTATTGCCGGGTGAGGGTGACGGCGCGGTCGCGGGCGTCGTCCAGCGTGAGCTCGCCGCGTAGATGAGCGATCAGCTCCGGCGCGCCGAGTGCCTTGGCCGAGGGGCGCGCCGGGTCCCAGCCGGGCAGGGCGGCACGGGCCTCTTCCAGCGCACCCTCCGCCAGCATCTGGTCGAAGCGCGCGGCGATGCGGGCGTTGAGCCAGGGGATGTCGGGGCGCAGCACCAGCGGCACGGTGGCGGACAGCGGCAGGAGCGGCGGCGGCGTCTCCGCTTGCCAGTCGATCAAGGGGCGGCCGGTCGCCTCCAACACCTCCCACGCGCGCTGCACCCGCATCGGATTGGCGGCGTCAATGGCGGCGAGCGTCGCCGGGTCACGGGCGGCGAGATCGGCGCGCAGGGCCTCGGGACCGAGCGCATCGGCACGGGCGCGCACCTCGGGCGGCGTCTCCGGAATGTCGACCAAGCCACTGGTGAGCGACGTGAAATTGAGCCCGGTGCCGCCGACGATGATCGGGCGGAGGCCCCGCGCGGTGCAGTCCGCCAGCGCCTGCCTCACCTCCCGCAGCCACCGCCCGGTGGAATAGGCGACCTCGCCGGGCACATGGCCGTAGAGCATGTGCGGCGCCCGCGCTTCCTCCTCCGCCGAGGGGCGCGCGGTCAGCACCCGCCAGTCGGCGTAGACCTGCAAAGCATCGGCGTTGATGACCGCGCCGCCGTCCCGCTCCGCCATCGCGAGCGCCAGCGCCGACTTGCCCGAGGCCGTGGGACCCGCGATCAGGACCGGTGTCACGCCAGCCGCCCCTCGGTCATGGTGACGACCTGCGCGCCGAGCGCCTTGGCCTCCCGCGGATCGTGGCTGACCATCAGGAGCCGTGTGCCGCGCCCGGGCAGCTCGCGGAACAGATCAAGCGCAACGGCCTTGCGTGCTTCGTCGAGGGAGGAGAGCGGTTCGTCCAGCAGCAACAGCGACGGCGCCCGCAGCACAGCGCGCCCGATGGCCACCCGCTGCGCCTGTCCGCCGGACAGATCCGCGGGCCGCCGGTCGAGGAACTGCGCGATCTCCAGCCGCTCCGCCACCTCCGCCACGTCGCCGCGCGCACCGTAGAGCAGGTTGCGCCGGACGCTCATATGGGGGAACAGGCGCGGCTCCTGAAAGACCATCGCCATGTCGCGGCCCGCCGGCGGCACCCCGTCGAGCACCCGCCCGCCGACGCACACCCGGCTGCCATTGCCGCGCACCAACCCGGCAACGACGTGGAGAAACAGCGTCTTCCCGGCCCCGGATGGCCCGTGGATCACCGTGATCCCGGCATCGCTCACGAGGTCCGCGGCAAGCGTGAAGGCCCCGCGCTCCAGCCGGGCCGAGATGTCGAGAAACGCACTCACCTCCGCCCCGAGAGCCGCGCGCGGGTCCGCCGCTCCAACCATTCCGACAGGATGAAGGCGGCGACGGCCACGATGACGGAGATCGTGACGAGCCGCGCCGCCGCCTCGTCCCCGGTCGGCGATTGCAGGGCGGAGTAGATTGCGATCGGCAGCGTCCGCGTCTCGCCGGGAATGTTGGCGGCGAAGACGATGGTCGCCCCGAACTCCCCGAAGCCTCGGGCAAATCCCAGCGTCGCGCCCGCCAGCAGACCGGGCAGGGAGAGCGGCAGCGACAGCGTCAGGAACACCCGCCAGCGGGAGGCGCCGTGGATCCGCGCCGCATCCTCCAGCTTCGGATCCAGCGCCTCGATGGAGAGGCGGCAGGCGCGCACGATCAGCGGAAACGCCATCACCCCCGCCGCGATCCCGGCGGCGAGCGTGGTGAACGGCACCGTGATCCCGAACGCGCCGAGCGGGGCGCCAAGCGCCCCGTCCCGCCCGAACAGCGTCAGGAGGAGGTAGCCCACGACGACCGGCGGCAGGACGAGAGGCAGCTGGATCAGGGCCTTGGCGATGCTCTTGCCCGGAAACCGCACCCGGGCCAGCGTCCATGCGGCGAGGTAGGCGAGCGGCAACGCCACCGCCGTCGCGATGCCCGCGACCTGAAGGGACAGGGCGAGAGCCTGCCACTCGGCGTCCGTCAGGTTCATCCGCGCCGCCCTTTCATCTTTCCCTCAAGTACGCCCGCCGGACGCATCCTTCGCCAACTCCACCGCGATCTCGGCGGCGAGCCGGGCGTTGTTCTTCACCAGCGCGATGTTGGCCTCCAACGAGCGTCCATTCGTCAGTTCGAAGATGCGTTGCAGGAGGAACGGCGTCACCTCCTTGGCGGCGATGCCCTGCGCCTCGGCCTCGGCCAGGGCCTGCACGATGATCGGGTCGATCTCGGCGGCCGGGATCTCGGCGTCGGCCGGGATCGGATTTGTTACAAGTTGACCCCCGGGGAGCCCGATCCTGTAACGCATCCGATGGGCCGCCGCGATCTCGCCTGCGCTGTCCATCCGCAGCGGCACCGGATGTTCCGACGCCGCCGACCAGAAGGCGGGCAGGCGGTCGGTGCGGTAGCCGATGACGGGCACGCCGAGCGTCTCCAGCACCTCCAGCGTCTTCGGCAGGTCGAGGATCGCCTTCGCCCCCGCCGCGACCACCGTCACCGGGGTTTCCGACAACTCGCGGAGGTCGGCGGAGATGTCGAAGCTTGTCTCCGCCCCGCGATGGACCCCGCCGATGCCACCCGTGGCGAAGACTTCGATCCCGGCGAGGCGGGCGCAGATCATGGTGCCCGCGACGGTCGTCGCACCGGTCGCGCCCGACGCCAAAGCCGCCGCGATGTCGGCGCGGGAGAGTTTCAGGACGCCTTCCGCCTGCGCCAGCGCGTCCAGCGTTTCCGCATCAAGGCCCATGCGGATCGCGCCGTTCATCACCGCCATCGTGGCAGGCACGGCGCCCGCGTCGCGGATCACCTGCTCGACCTTGCGCGCCGTGTCGCGGTTCTGCGGCCAGGGCATGCCGTGGGTGATGATCGTCGACTCCAGCGCCACCAGCGGGCGGCCGTCGCGGCGAGCGGCCTCGACCTCGGCGGAGAAGATCAGGAGGGCGGTCATGCGGTGTCTCCGGTCAGGTGGCGGGCGGCGGCGGCCAGGGCTTCGTCGAGCGCCGCGGCGTCGTCAAGGCCCCGCAACTCGGCCGCGATATGGCCCGCGACGAGCGCATCGCCCGCGCCGGTGACGCTGCCCAAGGCCGGGCGGGGCAGGGCGCTGGTCGTTCCATCGGCTCGTGCGAGCACTGCGGCCCCGGCTCCGGCAGTGACGAGCGCGAAGCGGGCGCCCCGTTGGATCAGCTCGGTCGCCGCGCTCTCGGGCCCCGCACGCCCGGTCAGGGCGGTGGCTTCGGAGAGGTTGGCATAGACCCCGGCGCCGCGCGTGATCAGAGGGAGCAGGTGGACTGCCTTCGCCGCGCTCGCCGGAACCAGGCGCAGGTCGGAAAAGGCGGGAAGGGTTGCGAGTGTGGCCTCCGGCAGGTTGCCGTCGAGCACCACGGGGCCGTCCGTCGTCGCGAGCCCGTCGATCAGCGTGGCGGCGCCTGCCTCCAGCGCCCGGGTGTCGGCGATGGCGGCGACGAGGGCGCCGCTCCCATCCTCGATCGCGATGTAGCGGTCGGTGGGTGCGGCAATTCTCTGCAGTCGCAGGGTAATTCCAGCTTCAGCGAGCGCGGCCGCGAGCTCCTCCCCCGCCGGATCCGAGCCGATCGTGGCGGCGAGCTCCACCTCGACACCCGCCCGGGCGAGTGCGAGCGCGACGTTGCAGGCGACACCGCCGGGGCGCCGCTCCACCACGCCGGGCAGGTCGTTTCCGAACGCCACGCGGCCCTCGGCCCGCGCGATGATGTCCCAATGGGCCGCACCGATGCAGAGCACGCTCATCCGATCCATCCCAATACGAAGGTCAGCGTCACCACGCTCAGCACCGTGGAGAACAGGATCGCGGTGGAGGCGCGCTGCGGTGCGACCTCGTAGTGCTGCGCGATGATGTAGATGTTGCCCGCCACCGGCATCGCCGCCGTCGCGATCATCATGGAGGCCGCGAAGGGCTCGATGTCGAAGACGAAGAGCGCGAAGACCGCGACCACCAGCGGATGCACCACCAGCTTCAGCGAGGAGAGCCAGAGTGCGACGCTCGCCCGCTCCGCCGACTTGCCCGCCAGCGAGGCGCCGATAGCAAAGAGCGCCACGGGCGTCGCAGCGGAGCCCAGCACGTCGAGGAAATCGGCCATGGGGCCGGGGACTGGCGCGCCCGCTAGCGACCAGAGCAACCCGGCGCTGATCGACATCACCATCGGGTTCTTCAGAAGGCCCATGCCGATCGTGCCGAAGGTCGAGAGCCCCAGTCGCCCCCGGCTGCCGACGATCACCGCCACGATGACCGAGCCGAAGACGATGAGGTCCACGCAGAGCACCATCAGCACCGGTGCGGCCGCCCGCTCGCCGAACAGCGCCACCAGCATCGGGATCGCGAGGAAGCCCACATTGCCGATCACCGCCGTCTGCGCCTCGACCGCCGCGACGGCCGCACCCTGCTTGCGGACGACGGCCACGGCGGTGGCGAGCGCGTAGACCAGCACGGAGGCGAGGAGATAGCAGCCGAGGAAGGTCCAGTCGGTCAGCGCCGAGATCTCCAGCGTCGCGGTGAAGTTGAACAGCATCGCCGACAGCGCGAAGAAGAAGACGAATTTTGTGAGCACCGCCGCGGCCTCCGCCCCGAAGAAGCGGGTCGCCGCCGCCGCGTAGCCCAGCCCGATCAGCACGAAGAAGGGCAGCGTCTTGGCGATGATGGGGAGCATGGGCGGGTCCGGCGCGAAAGTGGTTCCGCCCGTGTAGCACGGATTGCCCCCGCCGCCAGCGTCATCGAACCGTATCCGTCTCGTCATGCAACTGACGCGCGACCGCAATGCGCGGCTGTCACGCTGCCGTCATCCAGCCGAGGAGGAGACCCCGATGAGCCAGATGAAACTCGACCGCCGTGCGCTGCTGCGCGGAACGGCCACCGCCGCACTCGCCGTGCCGCTGTCCGGCCTCTACAGCCGGCAGGCGATGGCGCAGGGCCGGATGGAGCCGATCCCCTCGCCCTACGGCCCGGTGCAGCCGGTCGCGGACCGCACCACGGGGCTCTACCTGCTGCAACTGCCCGAGGGCTTCACCTACCAGTCCTTCGGCTGGTCGGGCGATCTGATGATCGATGGCAACCCGACGCCGATGGAGCATGACGGGATGGCGGTCGTCCGCTCCCGCCTCGTGAACGGCGAGCCGGAGATCACGTTGATCCGCAACCACGAATCGAAGGTGCTGCCCGAGGTCGGCCTGATCCAGGCGCCCGCGACCTACGACACCGCCGATGTGACCGACGACGACGTGACGGGGCCGCTGTCGGGCGGCACGACGAAGATCGTCTACCGCTCCGGCGCCTGGGCCGAGGCAGAGCCGACGCTGGGTGGGACCATCGACAATTGCGCGGGCGGGCCGACCATGTGGAACACGTGGCTGACCTGCGAGGAAGACCTCGCCGATTTCACCAGCGAGGGCGGGCGCAAGCACGGTTACGTCTTCGAGGTGTCCGACCAGCGGGGCGAGACCACGGGCAATCCCATCGTCGCGATGGGCCGGATGGATCACGAGGCCGTTGCCCTCGACCCGCGCACGGGTGCCGTGTTCCTGACCGAGGACGACCGCAACCAGGCGGGCCTCTACAAGTTCGAGCCCAACGACACGTCCCGCCGCCTCGGCGCGCTGGAGCAGGGTGGCACGCTCTAAATGGCGAAGATCGCGGGGATCGACAAAGCTGACCTGCTGGATCCTGCGATGGGCGAGACGCACCAGCTCGAATGGGTGGAGATCGCGGAGCCCGACATGGACCCGCAGCCCTTCACCGAGTTCCCGCATGACGAGGAGAACACCGCCTCCGGCCCCTTCGTGCAGGGCCGCGACCAGGGCGCGCTGCGATTCTCGAGGCTCGAGGGGATCTGGTACTCCGACACCGACCGGCTGATGTATATCGTCGACACCTCCGCCGGGCGTGGCGAGCATGACGGCGTGGCCGACGTGATCGGGCGCGGCGAGGGGGCGGTCTGGACCTACGATCCGGCCAGCGAGACGATCTCCTGCGTGTTCAAGTCGGATAACCCGGTGGCGGGCAACAACCCCGACAACATCACCGTCAGCCCGCGCGGCGGCGTGCTGCTCTGCGAGGATGGCGGCGGTGTCGAGGATGCGTTCGGCCCCGGCGAGCGGCTGCTGGGCCTGACCCCGGCGGGCGAGACCTACATCTTCGCGAAGAACAACGTGCAGCTCGAACCGGCGGACATCCAGTCCGCAGGCAAGGCCACGACCTTCATCGAGCCGGGCGACTATCGCGAGGACGAATGGGCAGGTGCGACCTTCGATCCGTCGGGGCGCATCCTCTTCGTGAACGCCCAGACGCCCGGGATCACCTTCGCGATCACGGGTCCGTGGGAACGCGGGCTTCTCTGACGCCACCGTCCCCGGCGTTGCGCGGATGCAACGCCGGGGGCACGCGCGCATCACGCGCCGCACCTGCCCCATTCCCGCCACAACTGCCCGTATAGGTTGCGCCCGGGGGACACGTGGGTAGGGGACCTTCTCGATGCCGATCCTGATCATGTTGCTGGGTGCCATCGGTGCTGCGGCCATCTGGTACTGGCGGATCAAGGCGGCGCGCGAGATGGGCGGCGAACTGCTCGATGCGGCGAACGATGTGCGGCTGGCGGCGCGGCGCTTCGGATACCGGCGCAAGCACAACGTCCATCCCGGCGACAGCATCGACGATCCGCGTATCGCGGCGACGGGGCTGTTGATTGCAATCGCAGAATCGGACGGCGCGCTGACGGCGGCGGAGCTCGAGGCCGTCCGGCTGGAGATCCAGCGGGTCTTCGATATCGCGTCCGAAGAGGCAGACGAGCTTATCGCCGTCGGGCGCTGGGTCATCGGGCAGTGCGGCGGCGCGCAACCGGCCCTGCGGCGTCTCGCAAAGCGGTTGCGGGTGCTGGCGGGCGGCGACGTGCTGCCGGACCTGATGAAGATGGGGTCGGCCGTGGCGGCGGTCGGCGGCAACAATATCGAGGCACAGGAGGCCATCGCGCAGATACGCCGGACGATTGCGAACTGAAACCAAGGCGGCCCGGGGGTGTGGTGACGCTACGTCACTTTTCGGCGAAAATCCGCTCAATCAACGGTTGAGTAAAATTGGTCAAATTCTTGCCGCATTCTCGGTGGTAGGCTGTTTTTCGCTATCAATGCGAACAAACCGGGATTGCCGCCATGTCCCCCCTTATCCCTTTTGCCGGCCTCGTCGGGCTGGCTGCTCTATTCTATTTGAGGCTCCGCATCACGCCGGGTCTCGGTCGTGATCTGATCGCCGCGGCGCGCGACGTGCGCACTGCGGCGCAACGTTTCGGCTATCGCCAGCATGCCGATGTGCATCCGGGCGACAGCGTCGATGATCCGCGCATCGCCGCCACCGGCCTTCTCATTGCCCTGTCGCAAAGCCAGGGCGGCGTGTCCGCACCCGAGATGGAGGTGATCCATGCGGAGGTGCAGCGCGTCTTCGACATCGACTCCGATGAGGCTGACGAGCTGATCTCCATCGGGCGTTGGCTCGTGGAGCAGTGCGAGGGGCCGCATCCCGCGATGCACCGTCTCGCGCGTCGTCTGCGCTGGCTCTCCGGCCCCGCGGTGCTGCCCGATCTCGTCGCGATGTCGGAGGCGGTGAGCGCCGCCGCTCACCGCGCCGAATCCGATGAGATGGGCGAGGCGATCGCCGACATCCGGCGGGTGATCGCCCACTGATCCGACCTGCCGGGCAGGTCCGCGCCGCGACCGGAGGGACCTCCGGTCGCGATGCGTTTTGTCGCAGTGACAGCCCCCGCGCTTGAAGATCGGCGGCACACCGCCGAAATCACTCATGCCGTAACGAAAGTTTTCATTAACCGTTCGTCGATATGGACGAGGGGCGTTGGGCGTGGCAGGAGACGCGCCGAACGAGGACAGCCGGGTCGCAATACAACCGCGCCGATTGATTGAAACGACGCGTTCCCGCCCCGGTTTTGTCTCATTCTTGCCCAAGGGTGCGGGCAAGGTCTCCCACAATAAGTGGAGTTCCGGGGGGAAACAGATGACCACGACGACGATACTCTTCGCATTGGCGGGGCTGGTTGCATGCGCACTTTACTGGGTGTGGCTGCGCGCGCTCTGCATTCAGGCCGGTGAGATCGCGGGGGCAACGGACGAAGTGCAGGTTGCGGCGTTCCGCGTCGACTATCGCTGCAAGGCCGGCGTTCATCCGGTTGATACCATTGAGGATCCGCGGATCGCAGGCGCAGCCATCCTGATCGCGCTGGCCGAGGTCGAGGGCCGCACCGATCCGCTGGAACAGCAGTCGATCCTGCGCGAGGCGCGCCGCCTCTTCGCCACGGATCCTGAAGAGACCGACGCCATCGTCGCCGTCGCCGCCTGGATCGTCGCGCAATGTGGCGGTGCGCAAGGAGCGATGGGCCGCCTGCCGCATCGCCTGCGGGCGCTGGCCCAGGACAAGATGTCCCCCGAACTTCAGCGCCTCGCCGACATGGTGACGGAGCAGGGCGAGATCGCCGCTGCCCCGAAATCCGCTGGCCTGCGCCCGGTCGGCGCCGCCTGATCCGGTCTGGCCGCCCCGGATGGGACGGCCGAGGAGGCGTCAAAGCGCCTCCGGATTGCCCGGCACGATCCGCGCGATGTCGCCCCGGCTCTCACCGCTCGTCCGGTCGAGCGTGAGGATCGCGCCGTCCCGCTTGTGCACCACGGTGCAACTGCCGCGCGGCCCGTTTTCCCAGTCGACGCAATAGCCTGCGCCGTCAAGCTGCCACGTGCCGACAAGTTTCACGCCGTTCGGCAGGTCCGCGGCGACGTAGCCGTCCGGCCCGTAGAACATCGGCGCCTCGCCGCCATTCGGCCCGCCCGGACCCCCGGGGCCGAGCGTGTAGTAGACTGTGTTTCCGGTCAGCAGCCCGTCGAGCTGCGCGCTGTCGAGAGGCGTCTCCGCAGATGCAGCCGCCGCACCGAGGGTGAGCAGGGTGGCCATGATCGGTCCTTTCATCGGATATCTCCTTACCGAATATCGTCAAGCATCCTGACGATCTCTGCGCAAGGCGATTCTGTCAAGTTACCTGACAATGTGCCTTGCGCCTGAGCCGCCGCTCTGGAACAACGGCTCCATGGACAAGCGTGTCGATCATGTCGGGGTAGACCTCTGGCTGGCCTTCGAGGCCTACAAGGCTGCGATGTATGCGGGCCTTGCCGACCATGGCTTCGGCGATGTCACCGTGGCGGACAGCGACACGCTGGTGCTGATCGGGCCCGGGGGCATCGCGCTCTCCGACCTCGCGCGCCGCCGCCATGTCTCGCGCCAGGCCGCGCACGAGCAGGTGCACGCGCTGGTCCGTCGCGGCTACCTCGAAATCGTGCCGGACCCGGATGACGGGCGGAAGCGCCTCGTGCGCCGCACCGCGAAGGGGCGGGAGATGAATGCGGCGATGTCGCAGGTGAAACGCGAGCTCCAGGCGAAGCTCCTCGACCGCCTCGGCCCCGACGGGATGGAGGCGCTGCGCCGGGCGCTCGCGCTGGTGACGCACGAAACCGCGCCGCAGCCCCTTGCAACCGGCGCCGAACCCGAGTAACGCACCGCTACTCAATCCCGCAGGCGGGGGCGGGCGGTTCGGGGAGACATCCCGAGGCGTCCACCGGTTGGGCCAGATGGTCCTTTCCCCTCGCCGAGGCGAAACCGGAAAGGAAATGGACGAATGGCTCTTCCCGAGTTCACGCTTCGTCAGCTTTTGGAAGCTGGCGTTCACTTTGGCCACCAGACGCACCGCTGGAACCCCCGCATGGGTCAGTACATCTACGGCGAGCGCAACGGCATCCACATCATGGACCTGACGCAGACGGTTCCGCTGCTCGACGCGGCACTCAATGCCGTCCAGCAGACCGTCGCGAAAGGTGGCCGCATCCTCTTCGTCGGCACCAAGCGCCAGGCCCAGAAGGCCGTGGCCGAGGCCGCGGAGCGCTGCGCGCAGTACTACATGAACCACCGCTGGCTCGGCGGCACGCTCACCAACTGGAAGACCGTGTCGAACTCCATCGCGCGGATGAAGACGCTGGATGAGCAGCTCGGCGAGGGCGCATCGGGCTTCACCAAGAAGGAGCGCCTGCAGCTCGACCGTGAGCAGGCGAAGCTGACCGCATCGCTCGGCGGCATCCGCGACATGGGCGGCGTGCCCGACCTCATCTTCGTGATCGACACGAACAAGGAGCAGCTCGCCATCCAGGAAGCCAAGAAGCTCGGCATTCCGGTCATCGCGGTGCTCGACACCAACTCCAACCCCGAGGGCATCGACTACCCGATCCCGGGGAATGACGATGCGGCCCGTGCCATCGCGCTCTACTGCGAGCTGATCGCCCGCGCGGCGCTTGACGGCATGTCCGAGCAGCTCGGTGCTGCCGGCGTCGACCTCGGCGAGATGGAAGAGGGCTTCGAGGAAGAGGCCGTCGCCGCCGAAGAGACCCCGGCCGAGGCGTAAGCCACGCCCACCGTCACAAATCCTTTGCGCGTCCCCGGTAGCGGGGGCGCGGACGTTCCATTCAGGAGACAGGCAATGGCAATCACCGCTGCACAGGTGAAGGAACTGCGCGATCAGACCGGCGCAGGCATGATGGACGCCAAGAAGGCGCTGACCGAGACCGACGGCGACATGGAAGCCGCCGTGGACTGGCTGCGCACCAAGGGCCTCGCCAAGGCCGCCAAGAAATCCGGCCGGACCGCGGCCGAGGGCCTCGTCGCGGTGAAGGCCGACGGCGGCACCGCCGTCGCGGTCGAGGTGAACTCCGAGACCGACTTCGTCGCCCGCAACGCCGAGTTCCAGGAGATGGTGGGCTCGATCGCAGGCGTGGCCATGGGCGTGGACTCCACCGAGGCGCTGGCCGAGGCGGATCTGGGCGGCAAGGCCGTCAAGGACGTCGTCACCGACAAGGTCGCGACGATCGGTGAGAACATGGCGCTGCGCCGCATGGCGAAGGTCGAGGGCGACGTCGTGGCCTCCTACGTGCACGGTGCGGTGGCCGACGGCATGGGCAAGATCGGCGTGATCGTCGCGATGACCGGCGGCGACGCGGCCTTCGGCAAGCAGGTCGCGATGCATGTCGCGGCGACCAACCCGGCGTCGCTCTCCGAAGACGATCTCGACCAGACCCTCGTTGAGCGCGAGAAGCAGGTCCTGACCGAGCAGGCCCGCGAAAGCGGCAAGCCCGACGCGGTGATCGAGAAGATGATCGTCGGGCGGATGAAGAAGTACTTCGAGGAGGTCACCCTCCTGAACCAGAAGTTCGTGATGAACCCAGACGTGACCGTGGGCCAGGCGGCCAAGGACGCGGGTGCGACCATCACCGGCTTCGCCCGCGTCGAGGTCGGCGAGGGCATCGAGAAGGAAGAAGAGGACTTCGCAGCCGAGGTCGCCAAGACCATGGGCGGCTGAGCCCCTTCAACGGACTGATCAAGGCGCCGCGCGAGACATCGCGCGGCGTTTTGCTTTTGGGAGGTCGGAAACGCCGTCGGTGCGAAGAGATGAGGGCCGCGTCCTCCGAGGCGGGGTGAGGGTGAACGCCGTCTCGCAAACGCTCCAGTGGAGCGTTTGAGGCGTGAACGGGCGGAGCCCGGGGCGGGCGCGGCCCGGCGGTGCCGCCGGGTGGGAGTGTTGTTTGGTGTTCTACCACCCCGGACTTGATCCGGGGCCTTTCGCCACGAAGCGCTTCGGTTCGGAGCGGTCCCGGCGCTGCGGCCGGGACGGCAGCGCGGGTTGCCACCCGGGGCTGGACCGGCCAGCGGCATAGGACCTTGCTGGGTTCGGCTCCTTCCTCAGCCAAGCCCATCACCTGGGATCAGCCGTCGCGATCCGGGGCGCGCCGTGCCCGCCGTCGCCGCGGTAGCGCATCCGGTTGCCGTTCACCTCTATGGTCTCGCGGTCCTCGCCGAGATCCTCGGTACCCAGTGTCGCGGTCCGGCAGAAGAGGCCGTCTTCCCAGGTCCAGGTCCCGATCAGGTCCAACCCGTCGAAGCGGCCGGTCAGGCGTCCGTCGGCGTGGATCGTGAACTGGTCCGGGCCGATGCGGAACGTGCGGCCGGCGCAGGCCGCACGGAAATCGGCGCGGGTCAGGATGCGTCGCCAGCTTTCGTCGGTGCCTGACATCGGCTTCTCCCGTTCCGTCCTCGACATCGTGGTCCGGCCATCCCTCCGCTTCGGGAGATCCCCGGGTCAAGCCCGGGGATGACCACCAAACCTTGACCTCGGCCAGCATCGCGCAATGTCTGCCGAATGTCTCTTTTGCACCGCAACAACGAAGCCGGTCAGCTCGCCCGCCGCCACGCGCAGTGGGAGGGATCGGCGACGGAGCATACCGCGCTGGAGGACGGGCAGGGGATCGCGGCGGGGGTGATCGTGACGGCGCTTGGCCTCGCGCTCTATCAGGCGGCGGGGCTGGTGACCTCGGGCATGGCGGGGCTGGCGCTGGTGCTGTCGTACCTGACCAACTGGGACGCGGGCCTCCTGTTCTGGCTGCTGAACACGCCGTTCTACGTGCTCGCCATCCTGCGCATGGGTTGGTCCTTCACGCTCAAGACGTTCGCGGCGATCACCGCGCTGTCGGCCCTGATCTCCTTGCAGGGCGAGTGGCTCAGCCTCGGCGGCATCGCGCCCGCCTATGCCGCGATAACCGGGGGCGTGCTGATCGGCTTCGGCCTCCTCGGCCTCTTCCGCCACCGCGCGAGCCTTGGTGGGGTGGGTATCCTCGCGCTCTACCTGCAGGACCGGATGGGGTGGAAACCGGGGCTGGTGCAGCTCGTCATCGACCTCGCGATCTTCGCGCTCGGCCTTGCCGTACTGCCGCTCGACGCCATGGGCTGGTCGCTGCTGGGGGCCGTCGTGCTCAACCTGTTTCTCACGGTCAACCATCGGCTGGATCGTTACATCGCGCGGTGAATGCCGCTCGCTTTCCCGTTGAAACAGGCAGGGTTTCCGGGCAGGGTCCGCGCGACCCGCCACAGGAGACTCGCCCATGCCGGAAGGTACGCCCGCGCCGCTCTATTCCCGCGTCATGCTCAAGATCTCCGGCGAGGCGCTGATGGGCGACCAGGGCTTCGGGCTCAACCCTCCCACGGTGGAGCGGATCGCGCGGCAGGTGCAGGAAATCCACGCCATGGGCGTCGAGGTCTGCATGGTGATCGGCGGCGGCAACATCTTCCGCGGGCTCCAGGGCTCGGCGCAGGGGATGGAGCGGACGACGGCCGATTACATGGGGATGCTGGCCACCGTGATGAACGCACTGGCCATGCAGTCCGCGCTGGAAGCGCTCGGCATCAACACCCGCGTGATCTCCGCCATCCCGATGGACCAGGTCTGCGAGCCCTATATCCGCCGCCGCGCCGTGCGCCACCTGGAGAAGAAGCGGGTCTGCATCTTCGCCGCCGGAACCGGCAATCCGTACTTCACGACGGATACGGCGGCGACGCTGCGCGCCAACGAGATGAAGTGCCAGGCGATCTTCAAGGGGACGCAGGTTGACGGCGTCTATGACAGCGACCCGAAGTCGAACCCGGATGCGAAACGTTACGACACCGTGACCTATGACGAAGTTCTGGCCAAGAACCTCAAGGTCATGGACGCGTCGGCCATTGCGCTGGCGCGGGACAACAGGCTGCCCATCATCGTCTTTTCCCTCGCGGAGCCCGGCGGACTGGCCGGGGTCTTGAGCGGTCAGGGAAAATTCACCATGGTGGGCCAATAAGGACGAGGGGAATACATGTCCGAAGAGATCGACATCGATACAGATGCGCTGGCCAAACGCATGGACGGCGCGCTTACCAGCCTGCGCGGCGACTTCGCGAGCCTGCGCACGGGCCGCGCCTCGGCCTCCATGCTCGATGTGGTCGAGGTCGATGCCTATGGCTCGATGATGCCGATCAATCAGGTCGCCACGATCAACGTGCCCGAGCCGCGCATGGTCACCGTCAACGTGTGGGACAAGTCGATGGTGGGTGCGGTCGACAAGGCGATCCGCAACGCGGGCCTCGGCATCAACCCGGTGATGGACGGCACGACGCTGCGCCTGCCGATCCCGGAGCTGAACGAGGAGCGCCGCCGCGAGCTCGCCAAGGTCGCGGGCCAGTATGCCGAGAACGCCCGTGTCGCGGTTCGCAACGTGCGCCGCGACGGAATGGACCAGGTGAAAAAGGCCAAGTCCGCGGGAATGGCAGAAGACGACCAGAAGGTCTATACTGACGAAATCGAAGAGATCACCAAGTCGCACATCGCGAAGATCGACGCCGCCCTGGAAACCAAACAGGAAGAGATCATGCAGGTCTGACGGCCTGCCTCGATCTTCACGCCGCAACGCGAGGTGCGCCATGCCCGCAAAACGCCCCAGCAACGTCGCCATCATCATGGACGGAAACGGCCGCTGGGCGGTCCGCCGCGGCTTGCCGCGCGTCGCCGGCCACAAGAAGGGGGTGGACCGCGTGCGCGAGATCGTACGCGCGTGTCCCGATTTGGGCGTCAAGACACTGACGCTCTACGCTTTTTCCACTGAGAACTGGAAGCGCCCGGTCTTCGAAGTGGCCTCCCTGATGCGCCTGTTCCGCATCTACATCCGGATGGAGGCGGCCGCGCTGGAGCAGAACGGGGTCTGCGTGCGCTTTATCGGCGAGCGTGGGCCGCTCGACGACGATATTCAGCGGATGATGGCGGGGCTGGAGGCGCGGACGGCGCACAACACCCTGCTGACGCTGCAGGTCGCCCTCAACTATGGCGGCCGGGACGAGATCGCGCGGGCAGCAAAGCGCATGGCGCGCGACGCGGCCCTCGGCAAGCTCGATCCGGATGCGGTCGATGAGGCCACCGTGTCCTCCTATCTCGATACGGCCGCTTGTGCGGATCCGGAGCTCGTGATCCGCACTTCCGGCGAGCTGCGCACCTCGAACTTCCTGCCGTGGCAGGCCGCCTACTCGGAATACGCCTTCGTGCCCGAGTGCTGGCCCGATTTCACGGCACAGCAATTCGGCGAGATCCTCGACCAGTTCGGCACGCGAGAGCGCCGCTTCGGGGATGTGACGGCCGCGCAGGGCGGGACGGCTTGACGCTCGACCCTGCCAAATTCGCCGACCTCAGACTGCGAATGATCTCCGCCGCCGTGCTGGGCGGCGTGGCGCTCGTCGTGTTCCTGTTCGGGGGCCTGTGGAGCGCCACGCTGCTCGCCATCGGCACCGCCGCCATGATCTGGGAGTGGCGGGAGATGGTCGTGGGCAAGGGGCAGGGGCTGCGCCTGCGCGCGCTGCCCATGGTTCTGGCTGGTCCGGCGGGCGTGCTAGCGGCGGGTCTCGCGAGCCCCGCGGTGGGTTTTGCCGTGCTGTTGGTGCTGCTCGGCGCCGGGGTGCTGGCGGAGCGGGCGCGGCTGCGCTTCATCGTGCCGGGCGTGCTCTATATCGGCATCGCGATGATCTGCATCGAGGCGATGCGCAACGACTTCCGCTTCGGCTTCCTCGCGGTGCTCTGGCTCGTACTGGTTGTGATCGCGGTCGACGTGGGCGGCTATTTCGGTGGCCGGATCTTCGGCGGGCCGAAGCTGTGGCCCGCGGTCAGCCCCAAGAAGACCTGGGCGGGCCTCATCGGCTCCGTCCTCTTCGCGCAGATCACCGGGTTCCTCTTCGCGATCCTCACGCCGGTGCCCTACGCGGCGGAGGTCGCTTTGATGTCCGCGCTG
Source organism: Pontivivens ytuae (assembly GCF_015679265.1). Lineage (NCBI taxonomy): Bacteria > Pseudomonadati > Pseudomonadota > Alphaproteobacteria > Rhodobacterales > Paracoccaceae > Pontivivens > Pontivivens ytuae. Next base: position 3,974,179 of record NZ_CP064942.1, on the reverse strand, counting down.
GTCGCGCTGATCGCCATCGGCGGGGACCTACTTGAAAGCTCTGCGAAGCGCTATTTTGGAGTGAAGGACTCCAGCCGCCTGATGCCGGGCCATGGCGGGATCCTCGACCGGCTCGACGGGCTGATGGCCGCGGCGCTTTTCGTGGCGGCGGTCAGCTTCCTGCGCGGGCAGAACATATTCCTGTGGGGATGAGCATGCGGCGTATCTCGATCCTGGGCGCGACGGGCTCCATCGGAGCCTCGACACTGGACCTGATCGACCGGGCCGGCGGGGCGGAGGCGTTCGACGTCGTCGCGCTCACCGGCAACTCCAACGTCGCGAAGCTGGCTGAAACGGCGATCCGCCTGCGCGCGGACGTGGCGGTGACCGCCGATGCCGCACGGCTCGACGACCTGCGCAGCGCCCTTGGCAACAGCGGGGTCGAGGCGGCCGCGGGGCCGGAGGCGCTGGTGGAGGCCGCGAGCCGCCCCGCCGACTGGATCATGTCGGCGATCGTGGGCGCCGCGGGCCTCGCGCCGACACTTGCCGCGGCGCGGCAGGGCACCGCACTGGCGCTCGCCAACAAGGAAAGCCTGGTGTGCGCCGGGCAGCTCGTGCTCGACGCCTGCGAGGGTGCGGGCACGCAGCTCCTGCCCGCGGACAGCGAGCATTCGGCGATCTTCCAATGCCTCTGCGGCGAGCGTCAGAAGGAGGTGGAGCGGGTGATCCTCACCGCCTCCGGCGGCCCGTTCCGCGACCGCAGCCGGACGGAGATGGAGAGCGTCACGCCCGAGCAGGCCGTCGCCCATCCCAACTGGGACATGGGCCAGGGCATCTCCATCGACAGTGCGACCATGTTCAACAAGGCGCTGGAACTGGTTGAGGCGAAATACCTTTTCGACCTGGAGCCGGGGCAGCTCGAGGTCATCGTCCACCGCCAGTCCATCGTCCACTCCATGGTGGGCTTCGCCGACGGCTCCCTCATCGCGCAGCTCGGACCGCCGGATATGCGGGGCGCCATCGGCTACGCCCTCAACTTCCCCGCCCGCGTCGACCTGCCGGTGGAGCGGCTTGATTTCGCGAAGCTCGCGCAGCTCGATTTCGAGGCACCCGACCCCGACCGCTTCCCCTCGCTGCGCATCGCGCAGGAGGTGCTGCGCAAGGGCGGGCGGGCCGGAACGGTGATGAATGCGGCGAAAGAGGCCGCGATGGCGGGATTTCTCAACAAACAGATCGGTTTTCTCGACATGGCCGACCTTGTGGACCGTGCGCTCGACGCCCTACCTTGCGAAGGCGAGCCCGGGGCGCTCGACGAGGTTCTGGCGCTCGACGCGGACACACGCACCCGCGTCGCGGCGTGGATCGAAGGAAGGGACTAAGCGATGGAATTCATTTCGGACCTGCCGATCATCGGCGGCTTCCTCGGCGCGGTGCTGCCGTTCATCGTGGTCATCGCCATCGTCGTCTTCGTGCATGAGTTCGGCCATTACATCGTCGGGCGCTGGTGCGGCATCCATGCGGAGGTCTTCTCCCTCGGCTTCGGCAAGGAGCTGTGGTCGCGCACCGACAGCCGCGGCACGGTCTGGCGCATCGGCGCGCTGCCTCTGGGCGGCTACGTCAAGTTTCTGGGCGACGCGGACGGGGCAAGCCGTCCTGATCAGTCTGCGGTCGAGGGAATGGATGCGGAGACGCGGGCGCGCAGTTTTCCCGGAGCGGCCCTCTGGAAACGGGCGCTCACCGTCTCGGCCGGACCCATCGCCAACTTCATCCTGACCATCGCGATCTTCCTCGGCTTCATCGCCTGGAACGGCCTCGCGGTGGAGGAACCGGTGATTGGGGGCATCCCGGACTCCGTCGTCTCCGCCACGCCGCTGCAGGCCGGCGACATCGTGCGCCAGGTCGGTGACACGGAGGTGACGACCTATGTGGAGATGGTCGAGGCGTTCTCCGACCTGCCGAGCGACACGACCACGCCCTTCCTCGTCGAGCGTGATGGCGAGGTCCTGACCCTCGCCGTGCCCTATCCGCGGCCGCCCTATGTCGTGGGCGTGCGTCCGCTCTCCGCCGCCAGCCAGGCGGGGATCGAGGCGGGCGATCTGCTGCTCTCGGCCAATGACAAGCCGCTGCCGGACTTCGACGCGCTGCTCGCCGCGGTCGGCAATTCCGAGGGCGTGCCCATCGACATTACCCTGCGCCGCGGGGACGAGACGATGACGATGACCATGACCCCGCGGGTCGAGGACGTGCCGACAGCGGACGGGTTCGAGCGGCGCGCCATCATTGGCGTGACCGTCGGCACCTATATCGAGCCCGCGGTACGCACCGCCGGTCCGATCGAGGCGCTGAGTGTTGCCACCTCCCGTATGTTCGCGATCATCACCGGCACCATCGACGGGATCGGCCACATGATCGCGGGCAGCCTGAGCCCGTCCAACATCAACGGGCCGGTCGGCATCGCCCAGGTCTCGGGTGAGACGGCGGGGCAGGGGCTCACCAACTTCATCCAGCTCATCGCACTCATCTCCACCGCGATCGGGCTGATGAACCTGTTCCCGATCCCGGTGCTCGACGGCGGGCACCTCGTCTTCTACGCGATCGAGGCCGTGACGGGGCGTCAGCCCAAGGGCCGGTGGGTGGACATCGCGATGGCGGTGGGTCTCGCTATGGTGTTGTCCCTGATGGTCTTCGCAACGTATAACGATCTGAGCAGGCTGTCGCTCTAGCACCACAGCGCGGCGCCTCTGAAAAACACAGTAAAACCCACACCAAAAGAGGGTCAGGGGCAGATGCGGGTATCGATCGTTCGGGGAATCAGGCTCCCCGCGTTCAACTTTGTCTTGGCGGCATTCGTTTTCATCGGTGCGCTGGTGCCACATCAGCCAGTGCTCGCCCAGGCCGGCGGCTTCGTGCTTCAGGGCATCGAGGTGCAGGGCAACCGCCGGATCGAGGCGGAGACGATCCGCATCACCACCGACCTCGTCCCCGGTGAGACGGTGACTGCGCGCGACGTGAACGACGCGGTGCAGGCGCTGTTCGCGACCGGCCTCTTCTCCGACGCGCGCATCGAGGTGAACCCGCCCGTTCTGACCGTGGTGGTCGAGGAGAACCCGTCGATCAACCAGATCGCGTTCGAAGGCAACAGCATCGTTTCCGACGACGTGCTGCGCAGCGCCATCGATCTCAGGCCGCGGCTCGCCTTCAACCGCGCGGCGGTGGAGTCCGATGCCGCGCGCATCATTGACGCCTACCGCTCCGTCGGGCGGCTGGATGCCGAGGTGAACCCGGTCATCATCGAGCGCTCCGACAACCGCGTCGACGTGGTGTTCGAGATCAGCGAAGGCGACGTGACCGAGGTCGAGCGCATCACCTTCGTGGGCAACGAGGTCTTCTCCGACAGCGACCTGCGCGGCGTGATCGCGAGCCGTCAGGCGGGCCTCTTCTCCTTCCTCTTCGCCGGTGACACGTTCGAACAGGACCGCCTGCGCCTCGACGAGGAGCTGCTGCGCCAGTTCTACCTCGAGAACGGCTTCGCGGAGTTCGAGGTGGAGAGTGCGGTGGCCGAGCTCTCGCCCGACCGCGATGCGTTCTTCATCACCTTCACCGTCAGCGAGGGGCCGCGCTACACCTTCGGCGAGCTCGGCATCGACAGCTTCGCACCGGGACTGGAGCCGCAGGACTTCGACGGGGCGATTGCCATGTCCACGGGCGACGGTTTCGACCAGCGCCGGATCGACGACACGATCGAGAACATGCTCGACATCGCCGGCATCCAGGGCTTCGCCTTCGTCGACATCGTGCCGCGCGTCGTCCAGAACTTCGAGGAGCGCACGGTCGACGTGATCTTCGAGGTGCAGGAGGGCGATCGCGTCTTCGTCCAGCGCATCGATATCTCCGGCAACACGGCGACGCTCGACCGCGTCATCCGGCGGGAGTTCGAGCTGGTCGAGGGCGACGCCTTCAACGCGCGCCAGGTGCGTGAGGCGACGGACCGTCTGCGCGGCCTCGGGTATTTCGGCGCCGTCGACGTGGACGTGCGCGAGGGGACGGCGCCCGACCAGGCGGTGATCGACGCCACGGTCGAGGAACGTCTGACGGGCTCGATCAACTTCGGTATCGCGTTCTCGTCGGCCTCGGGCCTCGGGGGTACGGTCGCGCTGCAGGAGAACAACTTCCTCGGCCGCGGTCAGCGGGTCGGGGCGGAGTTCTCGATCGACTCCGATCGCAGCATCTACTCCTTCTCCTTCGATGAGCCCGCCTTCCTCGACCGGGAGGTCGGGGTCGGCTTCGACGCCTATTTCCGGGAGATCGAGCGCGAGACCTCGAACTTCGACGAGACCAATATCGGGATCGAGCCGCGGGTGAGCTTCCCGCTCAGCCCGAACGGTTCGCTTCAGGTCCGCTACCGCCTGTCGCAGGACGACATCGAGGGCAGCGATCCGGAGGACGTGTCGCAAGCGATCATCAACGACGAGGGCTCCGAGATCACCTCGTCTATCGGTGCGACCTACGCCTATGACCGCCGCAACTCACGCGCGGCGCCGACGGCGGGCTATCTGCTGACGCTGTCGACCGACCTTGCGGGTCTGGGCGGCGACGCGCAGTACCTGCGCAACGTGGCGCGCGGCCGGATCTACCAGTCCTTCCGCAACGACGACATCGTCACGTTCCTCGAGGTCGAGGGCGGCGCGCTGGTCGGCGGTGACGACGGCGTGCGGGTCACCGACCGCTTCTTCCTCGGCGGACAGTCGTTCCGCGGCTTCCAGTCCGGCGGCCTCGGCCCGCGGGACCGCTTCGACAACGGCTCGAACCGCGACATCGACTCGGCGCTTGGCGGCAACTACTACGCGGTGATGCGGGCGCAGGCCTCCTTCCCGCTTGGCCTGCCGGAGGAGCTGGGCCTCTTCGGCGGCGTCTTCGCCAATGTCGGCACGCTCTGGGGCCTCGACGACACCACGATCGAGGGCGATCCGGTCCGCGGCACCTTTGAGGTCGACGACGATCCGGAGTTGCGCTCGGCCGTCGGCCTCAGCCTCTTCTGGGACAGCCCGATCGGTGCGCTGCGCATCGACTATGCCGAGGCGATCCAGACGGAGGAAGGCGACGATCTGGAACGCTTCCGCCTGACGGGCGGCCGCCGCTTCTGATGCGTCTGGCCTTCGTCGCGGCGCTGCTCCTCGCTCTAGCGGGGACAGCCGCCGCGCAACCCCTCGCGGGCGATCCGCCGACCCGCATGCCGATCGGCGGTGTCCTCCTCGTCAACCCGACCGCGGTGCTCGAACGCTCCCGCACCGGGCAGGCGCTGATCCGGGCCAACCGTCTGGCGCGCGAGCGGCTGGTGGCCGAGGGGGAGCAGATCTCCTCGGCCTTCGAGCGGGAGGAGCGCGCGCTCGCCGCCCGCCGTTCGGTCCTCAGCCGCGACGAGTTCGCCGAGATCGCCGCCGAGTTCGACGAGCGGGTCCGCGCCGCGCGGGCCGAGCAGGACCGCCGCGCCGCCCAGCTCACACGGGAGGAGGAGGAGCGCGAGCGCGCCTTCGCCGAAAGCCTCAACCCGATCTATGCGGAGATCATGCGGGACACGGGGGCGGCCGCCATCCTCGACCTGCGCGATGTGGTCCTCGCCAACACGGTGCTCGACATCACGGCGGAGGTGATCCGCCGCCTCGACGCCCGCCAGCTTGACCAGGGGGAGGCCGGAGACTAGGCCTTTCCACGCACTGCCCGAAAGGAGAGACCGCCGATGTCCGAGGCTTCGACCGACTTCAAGACCACCGCCGACCTCGCCGAGATCAAGCGGATGATCCCGCACCGCTATCCCTTCCTGCTGGTCGACCGGGTCGAGGATATGGTGGAGGGCAAGTACGCGAAGGGCGTGAAGAACGTCACCGCGAACGAGCCGCATTTCGAGGGGCACTTCCCGGCCGAGGCCGTGATGCCCGGCGTCCTGCAGATCGAGGCGCTCGCCCAGACCTCCGCCGTCCTCGTCTCCGCCTCGCTGGGCCTGATCGACAAGCAGGCGCTGGTCTACTTCATGACGGTGGACGAATGCCGCTTCCGCCGGAAGGTGGTGCCGGGCGACGTGCTGCACCTGCATGTCGAGACCATTCGCGGCCGCGGCAAGGTGTGGAAGTTCAAGGGCGAGGCGAAAGTGGGCGACGAACTCGCCACCGAGTGCGTCTTCGCCGCGATGATCGTTCCGCCCGAGGGAGCCTGACAATGGCCATCGCCGACAGCGCCATCATCCACCCCACCGCCATCGTCGAGGACGGGGCGGAGATCGGGCCCGACACGCGGGTCGGTCCCTACTGCATGATCGGGCCGAAGGTCCGGCTCGGCGCGGGGCTGGAGCTCTTCTCCCACGTGGTCGTGGCAGGGGATACGGCGATCGGCGACGGCACGCGGATCTGGCCCTTCGCCTCGGTCGGGCATCAGCCCCAGGACCTGAAATATGCCGGTGAGGCGACGCGGCTGGAGATCGGCGCGCGCAACATGATCCGCGAGTCCACCTCGATCAATCCGGGGACCGAGGGCGGCGGCGGCCTTACCAGTATCGGCGACGACAATCTCTTCATGCTCGGCTCTCACGTGGGCCATGACTGCAAGCTCGGCAACCGGATCGTGCTGGCGAACAACGCCGCCATCGCCGGGCACTGCACGGTCGAGGACAACGTGATCATCGGCGGTCAGTCCGGTGTGCATCAGTTCTGCCATCTGGGGCGCGGCGCCATGATCGGCGCCGTCTCGATGGTGACGAAGGACGTGATCCCCTACGGCTCCATCGTCGGCAATCGGGGCGCGCTCGCCGGGCTCAACATCGTCGGGCTGAAGCGGCGCGGGGTGGAGCGGGCACAGCTCCATGCCCTGCGCGCCGCCTACCAGGCGATCTTCGTCGACGGGGCGGGCACCTTGCAGGAGCGGGCGGCGCGGACCCGGGACGACCATCCGGACAATGCGCTGGTGCAGGAGATCACGGGCTTCATCCTCGCCGATCACAGCCGCTCGGTCGCCACACCGTGAGCGGCCCCGACGGCCCGCTCGGCATCCTCGCGGGGCGCGGCGACCTGCCGAAACGGATCGCAGAGGCGCGTGCGGCGGAGGGGCGGCCCTATCTGGTGGTCGCGCTCGAAGGCTTTGCCGGAGGTTGGGCTGACGCGCATCCCCACGTCACTGCCCCGATTACCGGCGTGCGCCGGATCCTCGACGCGCTGCGCGGCGCGGGCTGTGCCCATCTCGTGATGGCGGGCGGCGTGGAGCGCCCCTCGATCAACCCGCTCGCCCTCGACCGCAAGGCGCTGAGCTGGCTGCCGCGCCTCGCGCCGGCGCTGCGGAAGGGCGACGACGCGCTGCTGCGCACTGTGCGCGGCCTCTTGGAGCATGAGGGCCTGACCCTGATCGGCGCCGACGAGGTGCTGGAGGATCTGCGCGTGGCGACCGGCGTTCTCGGCACCCATCAGCCCAATCGCGAGGATCAGGAGGATGCGGCCCGCGCCGAGGCGATCCTCGCCGCCCTCGCCCCGCTCGACGTGGGGCAGGGCGCGGTCGTCGCCTTCGGCCAGGTGCGCGGGATCGAGACGATCCAGGGCACCGACGCGCTGCTCGACTTCGTGGCGCGGACCCATGATGGCGACCGCGCGGGTGTTTTCGTCAAACGCTCGAAACCCGGCCAGGACCGCAAGCTCGACATGCCCACGATCGGGGTGGAGACGGTGCGCCGCGCCGCCTCCGCGGGCCTGCGCGGCATCGTGATCGAAGCCGACGCCGTCCTGATCCTCGACCGCGACGCGGTGATCGCCGAGGCGGACGCCGCCGGCCTCTTCCTGTGGGCACGGCCATGAAGCTGTTCCTGATCGCGGGCGAGCCCTCGGGCGACAAGCTGGGCGGCGCGCTGATGGCGGGCCTCGGCGAACTCGACCCCGGCGTGGCGTTCCACGGCATCGGCGGCCCGCTGATGCAGGCGGAGGGGATGGAGAGCCTCTTCCCGATGGAGGAGCTTAGCGTCATGGGCCTCACCGAGGTGCTGCCGCGCCTGCCGGGCCTGTTGCGGCGGCGGGACGAGGCGGCGGAGGCCGTGCTCGATCTGAAACCCGACGCGCTCATCACCATCGACAGCCCCGATTTCTGCCTGCGCGTCGCCGCCAAGGTAAAGGCGAAACGCCCCGATCTGCCGGTCATCCACTACGTCGCCCCCTCTGTCTGGGCGTGGCGGGAGAAGCGGGCGGTGAAGATGGCGCGGCACGTCGACCACGTGCTCGCCCTGCTGCCCTTCGAGCCGCCCTATATGGAGGCGGCGGGCATGACCTGCGACTTCGTCGGCCACCCGGTGGTCGCCGAACGTCCGCCGTCGGTCGGCGAGGTGCAGGATCTGATGGCGGAGCTCGGCCTCGACCCCGAACGCCCGATCGTCGTCGTGCTGCCGGGCTCGCGCCGCGGCGAGGTGGAGCGGCTGGCGGAGCCCTTCGGCGCGGCCCTCGGCCTGATCGGCACACCGGACATGCAGGTCGTGGTGCCCACGGCCGGGGCGGTGACGGATCTGGTGGCGGAGAAGGTCGCGGACTGGCCGCTGGAGGCAAAGCTCCTCGACCCGCGCGGCATGGCCCCCGATCTCGCCGAGGCGCGCAAGCGCAGTGCCTTTGCCGCGGCGCACTTGGCGCTCGCGGCTTCCGGCACCGTGGGGCTGGAACTCGCCATGGCGGGCTGCCCGGGGGTGATCGCCTACAAGATGGCGCCGATCACCACCTTCCTCGTGCGCCGGGCGGTGAAGGTGAAATATGCCAATCTCGTCAACATCCTGCTGGATCGCGACGCGGTGCCCGAACTGCTCTTCGACGCCTGCACGCCGGGCAATATCGCCGCGGCTCTCGACGCACTGCTGGAGGATCCGAGCGCGCGCGTCGCGCAGCAGGCGGCAATGGCGAAGGCGATGCGGATGCTGGGGCAGGGGGGCGAGCCGCCCGGTCTGAGGGCGGCCCGTTCGGTGCTGGACCGGCTAGCGCGGCAGGAGTGAGGCGCCCGTCGCCTCCACCAGCGCCTTGGGCGAGACGGTGAAGACATGGCGCGGCGTCCCCGCCGCCGCAACTACCCCGTCGAAATCGAGCAGCCGCGGGTCCATGTAGGTCGGCAGCCTGCTCAGATGCCCGATCGGGGCGACGCCGCCGATGGCGAACCCGGTCTCGCTGCGCACCTGATCGGCATCGGCCCGCTCCAGCGCGACACCGGCGACCTTCGCGGCCACCTTCATGTCGAGCCGCGAGCCGCCCGCCATCAGGAAGAGGTGGAGGTCGCCACCCACGCTCGCGAAGATGAGCGACTTCACGATCTGGTCGAGCTCGACCCCGCAGGTCGCCGCCGCCTCCTCGGCCGTGCGGGTGGAGGCGGGCATCTCCAGCACCACGATCTCGAGCCCGAGATCGTCCGCCACCTGCCGCACCCGCTCGACCGACTTGCTCATGACGGCAGCAAAGTTGCGGTCATGGCGCTCGCGCAGCGCTCGGCCAGGCCCGTCACCAGCGCGTCGACTTCGCCGACCGTGATGCCGCGGGTCGAGGCCGTCTCCGGCAGTGGTTCGGAGACGGTGCAGCGCGCGCGTCCCGCCGTCTCGCCCGTCAGCGTGTCGATCACCGCCAGCGTTCCCACCATGTTGAGCGTGAACCTCTCCGTTCCCAGGCCCATGACCTTGCCGTTTGCCAGAATGTCATAGCGCACGCTCTCCATATCGACCAGCAGGCCGGAGAAGCCGACGCCGCGCGCGGCGCCGATCGCCTCGGACCGCTGTTGGGCGGAGGTGGTGGTGGGCGAGCGCAGGGTGCGCAGGCGGCTGCCCGATTGTGCGACCAGTGCGGCGCCGACGCTCTGCTCCGTCAACGCGATCGGGTCCACCGTCGGCTCCGGGATCGATCCGATGCGGGAGGTGGCGAGCTGGGTGACGTTGAAGACGGCGACGAAGGCGGCGGCGGCGAGCGAGGTCTGCCCCTGCGTCTGTGCGCCCGGAACGCCACGGCGCAGGCTGGTCGGCCGGTTCTGGACGACTGCGACCTCGCGGCCCTGCATCAGGCTGAGATCGGCAGCGGTGTCGGGCTGGACGATGTCGCAGGCCGACAGGAGCACACTCGCGACGGCCGCGAGCAGGATGGAACGGTTCATGATGTGATCTTCCCCACGAAGAAATAGTGGAGACATCTGAAGCCGCTGGCCTGTGCAAAACAAGAATGGCCCGGATCATCTCCGGGCCATCTGCGTTATCTGTTGCTCCGGTGTGACGGAGAGTGTGGCTCAGCGGTTCTCCACGTCCGCGTAGTCGCGGAAGCCGGCACCGGTGTAGAGCTGACGCGGGCGGCCGATCTTCTGCTTCTCGTCCTCGATCATCTCCTTCCACTGGGCGATCCAGCCGACGGTGCGCGACAGCGCGAAGATCGGGGTGAACATCGAGGTCGGGAAGCCGATCGCGTCGAGGATGATGCCCGAATAGAAGTCCACGTTCGGGTAGAGCTTCTTGGAGACGAAGTACTCGTCCTCCAGCGCGATCTTCTCCAGCTCCTTGGCGACCTGCAGCGTCGGGTTGTTCTCGACGCCGAGCAGGCCGAGCACCTCGTCCGCGCTCTCCTTCATCACCTTCGCGCGCGGGTCGAAGTTCTTGTAGACCCGGTGGCCGAAGCCCATCAGGCGGAACGGATCCGCCTTGTCCTTCGCCTTCGCGATGTATTCGGGGATGCGATCGACCGAGCCGATCTCGCGCAGCATGTTGAGCGCTGCCTCGTTCGCGCCGCCATGCGCCGGGCCCCAGAGGCAGGCGACCCCGGCCGCGATGCAGGCGAACGGGTTGGCGCCCGAGGAGCCGGCGAGCCGCACCGTCGAGGTCGACGCGTTCTGCTCGTGATCCGCATGCAGCATGAAGATCCGGTCCATCGCGCGGGCGAGGATCGGGTCGACCACGTATTCCTCGGCCGGCACGGCGAAGCACATGCGCAGGAAGTTCGACGCGTAGTCGAGATTGTTGTCCGGGTACACGAACGGCTGGCCGATCGAGTACTTGTAGGCGTTCGCCGTGATCGTCGGCAGCTTCGCGATCATGCGGATCGAGGCGACCTCGCGCTGCCAGGGATCGTGGATGTCGGTGGAGTCGTGGTAGAAGGCCGACATCGCACCGACCACGCCACAGACGATCGCCATCGGGTGCGCGTCCCGCCGGAAGCCGCGGTAGAAGTTGAGCATCTGCTCGTGCAGCATCGTGTGGTTGGTCACGCGGGAGGTGAAATCCTCCAGCTGCGCCGCGGTCGGCAGCTCGCCGTAGAGCAGGAGGTAGCAGACCTCCAGGTAATGCGACTTCGCCGCCAGCTGATCGATTGGGTAGCCGCGGTGCAAGAGCTCGCCCTTGTCGCCGTCGATGAAGGTGATCGAGCTTTCGCAGGCCGCCGTCGAGGTAAAGCCCGGATCGAAGGTGAAGACGTCCGCCTGACCGTAGAGCTTCGAGATGTCGATCACGTCCGGCCCTGCCGTCGGGCTCATCACCGGCAGGTCGTAATCGTTGCCGGCCACCGACAGCTTCGCAGTCTTCTGTGGGGTCATAGCGTCGTCCATGGTGTCATCCCTGTCTTCGGGCCGATGTGGTGAGAAGCGGCCTCTGGCGTCCGGCAGCGTGTCCCCTCGCCGGACTGGTTGATCCTCGGGGAGTGTGGGCCCCCGTGCCCCCGGAACGGGGGATTGAGACGGCTCGCGACGCCCCTCAGGCCGTGGCGAGCTGATCCTCGATCCGGGCCAGGCTCTCGTCTCGACCAAGCTGGACAAGCACGTCGAACACACTGGGTGAAGTCGTGCGACCGGTCAGTGCTGCGCGCATGGGCTGCATGACCTTGCCGAGCTTGAGATCCTCGTCGCCTGCGAAGGCCTTGATTTCGCCCTCCAGATCGTTGTGCGTCCAACTAACATTCCGCAACCGCTCAGTCAATCTCACGAGCATGTTTCGAGTTATTTCATCGAGTTGGCTCGTGGCCTTTTCATCCAGCGTGAGGGGCCGCTCCGCGCGCAAATAGTAAGACATATCAACAAGATCGACGAGCGTCTTCGCGCGTTCTTTCAGAGCGGGCATCGCGGCCGCGATTGCGACCTTGGTCGCATGGTCCGGCAGCGGTTCATGTTGCACTGCCATAAAGTCGCAGAGTGCATCGGCGAGCGCTGCGTCATCCATCGCGCGGATATGCTGGCCGGAGAGGTTTTCGAGCTTCTTGAAGTCGAATCGAGCCGCACCTTTCGAGATCGCGTCGAGGTCGAACCACTCCACCGCCTGCTCGGTGGTGAAGAACTCCTCGTCCCCGTGGCTCCAGCTCAGCCGGGCGAGGTAGTTGCGCATGGCCGCGGGCAGGTAGCCCATGTCGCGGTAGCCCTCGACTCCGGGCGCGCCGTGGCGTTTGGAGAACTTCGCCCCGTCCGGCCCGTGGATCAGCGGGATGTGGGCGAAGGCGGGCCGCGTCCAGCCCATCGCGTCGAAGATCAGCACCTGCCGCGCCGCGTTGGTCAGGTGGTCGTCGCCGCGGATCACGTGGGTCACGCCCATGTCGTGGTCGTCCACGACGACGGCGAGCATGTAGGTCGGCGTCCCGTCGGAGCGGAGCAGGATCAGGTCGTCCAGCGTCTCGTTCTTCCACGCGACGCGGCCCTGCACGACGTCATCCACCACGGTTTCGCCGTCTCGCGGCGCCTTCAGGCGAACCACGTAGGGGCCGTTGCGCATCGTCGCCGGATCGGCGTCTCGCCACGGGCTCTGGAACACCGTGGAGCGGCCTGCCGCCTTCGCCTCCTCCCGGAAGGCCGCGATTTCCTCCTGCGTGGCAAAGCACTTGTAGGCCGCACCTTTCTCCAGGAGCTCGTGGGCGACCTCCGCATGGCGCTCCGCCTGGCTCGCCTGACTCACCGCGTCGCCGTCCCAGTCGAGGCCCAGCCATTTCAGCCCGGCAAAGATCGCCTCAGTCGCCTCGGGTGTCGAGCGTGCCTTGTCCGTATCCTCGATGCGCAGCAGGAACGTGCCGCCCTTCGCTCGGGCGTAGAGCCAGTTGAACAGCGCCGTGCGCGCGCCGCCGATATGCAGGAAGCCGGTCGGCGAGGGGGCGAAGCGGGTGACGGGAGGCGTCGGAGACATGCGGTGTTAACCTTTCGCTAACCATGGCCGGGCGAGGATCGCGCCCGTGTCTAGAGCATTTGCCTCCCCCGCCACAAGGCGGACCCGGCGTACGGCGCTGTCGCTGGTGCTCGAACAGCAGCGGCGGCGGCTCATCTTGTGGGCGCCGGTGTTCTATGGCGCGGGAATCGCTCTATATTTCGGCTTGCGGGTTGAGCCGACGGCTGGCGAGATCGCGGCGCTCGGTGCCGCCGGTCTCGCCGGGCTGGCGCTCGCGCGCGGTACGCTGGCGCGGGTCGCGGTCGCGGCGGCCCTGGCGTTGATCTGCCTCGGGGTCACCGGCGCCTGGCTGCGAACCCAGGCGTTCACCCATCCAGTGTTGGAGCGCGATTTCTACGGCACCGTCACCGGCCGAGTGGTCGAGATGGGACGGACGAGTTCCGGCAATCCGCGCCTCACCCTCGACGACGTGGTGCTCCACGGCGGACCACCGGTCGCACAGGTTCGGATCGCCTTCGTCGAGGGGCTGCCCGATCTGCCGCTGCCGGGCCGCCGGATCATGGTCACGGCCCGCCTTGGCGGCCCGTCCGGCCCGGCGGAGCCCGGCGGCTTCGACTTCCGCCGCCTCGCCTGGTTCCAGCAATTGAGTGCCGTCGGCTACACCGACGCGCCGCTCTTCGTCCTGCCCGATCCGCCCGGCGCGCCGGTGCTGCGCGCCCGCATGGCCGTGGCCGACGGGATCCGGGCGAAGCTCGATGAGCCCGCCGCGGGCTTTGCCGCCGCCATCCTGACGGGGGATCGCTCTACGGTGGATGGCGAGGTGCTGGACGACCTCCGCGCCTCCAACCTCGCGCATCTGCTGGCGATTTCCGGCCTGCACATGGGCCTGCTCGCCGCCTTCGTCTACGGCACCGTGCGCTACGGTCTGGCGCTGGTGCCCGGGGTCGCGCTGCGCCATCCGATCAAGAAATGGGGGGCGGCCGTCGCGCTGATCGCCGGGGCAGGGTACCTCGTGCTGTCCGGCGCATCGGTCGCGACGCAGCGCGCGTTCATCATGACCGCAGTCGTACTTGTCGCCGTGATGATCGACCGCCC